>QHPC01000168.1 GCA_003218915.1 Verrucomicrobiota bacterium | reverse complement strand
TTCATCGGTTGTGGCTATTCCGATTGCATTACGCCGCCAGTGATCCAGCGAAACATACTGGAGAACCCGGGGTGGTACACGGCTTACACGCCTTACCAGGCGGAGCTCGCGCAAGGTCGACTCGAAGCTCTCCTCAATTTCCAGACGATGATCACCGACCTGACAGCGCTCGAGATTGCCAATGCGTCGCTGCTTGATGAAGCCACGGCCGCCGCCGAAGCGATGGCGCTTTGTCACGCGGTCGTCCCTAATCGCAAAACGTTTTTTGTCGCGGACAATTGTCACCCACAAACGATTGCTGTCGTGCAAACACGCGCAAAGCCGCTGGGCATCGAGATTCAGATCGGCAATTTCGCAAAGTTTAAGCTCGACGAGACCGTTTTCGGTGCACTTGTCCAGTATCCCGCCACCGATGGCGCAATTTACGATTATGCAGACTTCATCAAGCGGGCACATGACGCCGGCGCACTTGTCGTGGTGGCAGCCGACATCCTGGCGCTGACGCTGCTCAAACCGCCTGGAGAATTTGGGGCCGATGTCGCGGTCGGTAACACGCAGCGCTTCGGCGTTCCGCTCGGGTTTGGCGGCCCGCATGCGGCATACTTCGCCACGCGCGACGAGTACAAACGTCACATGCCCGGCCGGCTCGTGGGCGTTTCGCACGATGCGGAGGGGCACCCCGCTTATCGACTTGCGCTGCAAACGCGCGAGCAACACATCCGTCGCGACAAAGCGACCAGCAACATTTGCACGGCACAGGTTCTACTTGCTGTGATTGCCTCGATGTACGCTGTGTATCATGGCCCTCGCGGATTGCGGGCAATCGCCGAACGCGTTCATCGCCTAACAAGTCAACTTGCCGATGGTCTGCGCGCGCTTGGTTTGAAAATCACGCACGAAAATTTCTTCGACACGATAAGCGTCGAAGTCGAGTCGAGCGCGCTCATTTTAGAGCACGCGCAAAAAGCGGCCTGCAATCTGCGCGCCCTTGGCCCGCACGCGATCGGCATATCGTTCGACGAAACAACTACCGCCCGCGATATCGAGCTCTTGATGTCGGTGTTTCGCGGCACGCTCGTCCGGGATTTTGCCGATGAGGAGCTGGGCGCACCGCCAATCCGGATTCCGCAATCCACAATTCGCACTTCCGAATTTCTCACGCACGCCGTCTTCAACACACACGACACCGAGACGGAAATGCTGCGGTATCTGAAAAAGCTCGAATCGCGAGACCTTTCATTGACCACTTCCATGATCCCGCTCGGATCGTGCACCATGAAATTGAATGCGACGGCGGAAATGTTCCCGATTTCGTGGCCGGAAATTTCCAAGCTGCATCCGTTCGCGCCGACAGAGCAGACGACCGGCTATGCAGAAATATGCAAACAACTCGAAAACTGGCTTGCCGAAATCACTGGATTTGACGCAATTTCATTGCAGCCGAATGCCGGATCGCAGGGCGAATACGCAGGCCTGCTGGCGATCCGCGAGTATCACGCTTCGCGCAACGAAGCCCATCGCAACATTTGCCTCATACCGACCTCGGCCCACGGCACGAATCCGGCCAGCGCAAACATGGCTGGTTTTAAGGTCGTCTCAGTTGCCTGCTTGAAGGATGGAGATATCGACCTCGCCGACCTGCGCTCCAAAGCCGAAGAGCACGCGCGCAATCTCGCCGCGCTGATGGTGACTTACCCCTCAACGCATGGCGTCTTTGAACCTACGATTCGCGAAATTTGCGACATTGTGCACGCCCATGGCGGCCAGGTTTACATGGACGGCGCAAACATGAACGCTCAGGTCGGCCTTTGCCGACCCGGAGACTATGGCGCCGACGTTTGTCATTTAAATTTGCACAAAACATTCTGCATTCCGCACGGCGGCGGCGGCCCGGGTATCGGACCGATTGGAGTGGCCAAGCACCTCGCGCCGTATCTTCCCCGGGAATTCATTCTTGATCCCGTGACCGGTCGAGTTCTGTTTGGCGAAGGACAGCATGGGAAACGTCCATCGGACAGGAGCGGCTCTGATTACCGACGCGGTGGGGGCAAAGGCGGCAACATTTCTGCCGCGCCCTATGGCAGCGCCAGCATCCTAACGATCACATGGATGTATATCTGCATGATGGGCGCGAAGGGATTGAAGCGGGCAAGCGAAGTCGCAATCCTGAACGCCAATTACATCGCAAAACGGCTCGATCCCTATTTTCCTGTGCTTTTCAAAGGCAAACGCGGACTCGTTGCGCACGAGTGCATCATCGATCTTCGCCAATGGAAAAACGCAGGCATCGAAGTGGAAGACGTAGCAAAACGATTAATGGACTACGGATTTCACGCGCCGACGGTTTCCTGGCCGGTCGCGGGGACGATGATGATTGAGCCGACCGAGAGCGAACCAAAGCACGAGCTCGACCGGTTTTGCGATGCGATGATCTCCATCCATGCGGAGATTGAGGCGGTCGCGAAAGGAAGGATGGACCGAGAAAACAATATGCTAAAGAAAGCGCCACACACTGCGCGGCAAATCGCTTCTGAGAATTGGAACCATCCCTACACTCGCGAGCAAGCAGCTTTTCCTGCGGCGTGGACGCGCGAACACAAATTCTGGCCAGCTGTCGGCAGGATCGACAACGTTTACGGCGACCGAAACCTGTTCTGTTCTTGTCCACCGGTTGAAGAGTTCCAGAATGGGTAGCGCACGCGTCTCGCGTGTTGGTTTTGGCGTCACGCCGAAACAATCTTTCGATTTACGGCGCCCGCATTGGAAGAGATGCTCAAAGAAAGTTCGCGACCGCGAGGACGCGTTCGCCAGCACGCGAGACGCGTGGGCTACCCTTCCGGCGCGAGTTCCGGCGCGGCGACCACGCGCGTTGGAACAAGCCGTAGTCCGGAACCGGTCGTTTCTTCAGCTGCCGCGGGACCAGCTTCGTGGTATTCGGCGTCGCTATTGACCTGCCAGAGATCGTAGAGCTTCGTGTCGGCGAGAATGTTTTCCACGCACAACATCGCAGTCATCATGGCGTGGTCTTGATTGTTGTATTTATGCATGCCGTTGCGACCGACGAGGTGCAGGTTTGGATATCGGGTCTCCAATTCCTGCCGGACGGTGGCGACGTGCCGCGCGTAGTCGTCGTCATATACGGGATATGCCTTTTTCTGGCGGACAACGCAGCCATCTACAAAGTCCCCTTCCTTGGCCAGGCCAATTTTAACCAGCTCCCGCTTCGCGAGCTCAATTAAATCACTATCGCTCGAAGCCCAGAGTCCATCGTGTTCAAAACAGAAATATTCGAGGCCGTAACAAACCTTATCTGCTTCGGGCACCATCTCCGGCGACCAGGAACGAAAGTTTTGGACGCGACCAACTTTGACGCTGGGATCGTGAATGTAGATCCAGTTGTCATCAAACATGTGTCGATCTTTCAAGATCAACATCACGGTGAGAAAATCACGATACTTGAGACTTTCGGCAGCGTGCTTTGTCCGCTCGCTCACGTTCGGTGACAATCCGGAGACGAGCTCCCGCATCGGCGCGGACGAAATCACGTGTTCGGCTTTGATTGTCTGCAGAGCTCCTTGTCGATCTTTGTATGCGATCGTCCAGTTCCCGGATGTTTCATCGTAGGAACAGCGCGTTACCCTGCAGCCCATCTCAAGCTTGCCGTCCAATGCCTTCATCTTTTCCGCGCATGCCTCCCACATCATGCCGGGGCCTCGCCGTGGATAGCGGAAGGAATTGATCAGCGTTTTAATTACGTTCGTGCGGTCTCCATTGTAACGCTGTGGAATAAGGGCATTCTTGATGGCGCTGCCGAGCGAAAGGCCTTTGATTCGCTGCGCCGCCCAGTCGGCGGAAATCTCCTTGCAGCTCATTCCCCAGACTTTTTCGGTGTAACTCTTGAAGAATGTGTTGAAGAGCCGTTTGCCGAACTGATTGCTTACCCACTCTTCAAAGTTGCGTGGATTTCGCACCGGAAACAGGCGCGCTTTCATCCACGAAAGAATGCAAAGCGTTGACCTGAAGATGCCCAGCCCGAGCAGCGCTTCGAACGGCTTCAGCGGGTAGGAGAAAAATTTGCCATCGTAAAAAATCCGCGAGGAACGCGGCCGCACGAGCATGTCGTTAGGCAAAATCTCGGTCCACAGATCTTCAACCGCCTTCGACTTGGAGAAGAAACGGTGCCCGCCGATGTCGAACTGAAAACCCTTGTAAGTTACTGTCCGGGAGATTCCGCCGACGTAAACGGGATCGGCTTCCAAGACTACAACATCGACTTCATCCTTGGACAGAAGATAGCCGGCTGTTAAACCCGCAGGGCCCGCTCCAATAATGACCACTCTTGTTTTCATCTTCTTCTAGGCAACCCAATTTCCTCGGGTGAAATTCCAGACGTACCAGCCCTGCACGCATAGCCCAGCGGCGCTGAGCAGCGCCACTGCCGCCATGCCAAACGCCCTAACGAGCACCGGCGGCGTGCGAAACTGACGCAGAAAATCCAAAAGCGCCAGCACGATCAATGCGTGCACGCAAAATTCGTAGCGGAGCATGCTTTCCATATCGACGCAGGCGACTCCGCTGACGGAGAGATAATAGATGACAAAGGCGCAGAAATAGATGCCGGCACGAATTGGTAAATCAGCGTGCCTTCGACTCGACAGTTCGCAAACGGCGATACCGACAAACAGCACGGCGCCCAACGTCATCGACATTTGGCTCGCCTCCGTTGGATCGTTCAAAGCCGGAACGAACCAGCGATAGCTAGAGGGCTTAAACACCGCCAAATAATCGGGAACAATTCCCCACCCGGCTGCCTGCGTAAGCATATAAATATCCCAGTGGCCCCAGCGCAGTTGCGAATAAGTGAAAAATCCCACGGCGCCGAAACTAAACCGAGCGCACCAGGGGAAATGCCGCGCATACAATTCCGACAATCCGCGTTGCCGACATGACAATGCCGTGTGCGGCCGCCCAGAATTTCGCGGTTCGCCCCTCCGCAATACTCCAATAAATGAATCCAAGCAGCGCCATCAAAAACAGCGATTCCGAGTAGCCGGCAATTAGAAAAAATGCTGCAGGATGGGCGGCGACTAATAATGCGCCGCAAATTTGGAGCGCGGCCGAAATGTTCCAGCGCCTGCAAAAAAGGAAGAAATAACTCCAGAACCCCCAGGCAGCGAGCTGAGCGGTGACCAGCAGGGCTGTGCCGGTGCTGATGTCAAGTCCGTAGCGAAACGCAGCCACAATCGCAGGATAAGCCGGAAAGAATGCGACGTTTGATACCTCCATTACCTTGTGATCGATGGGCGGGACGATGGTCTGGTATCCACGATCCACGATGTTGATAAACCAATAACTGTCGTGCTGGACCAAAGTGGCGTAGCGCTGCGAAAAGGAGCCTTCCGGCGCAAGCAGGCCCATCGCCATCGCAAGTTGCAGCACGGTAATGATGAGTCCCGCTAGCAAAGGCCTGAGCAACCAAACAGAGCGGGTCATTACATCATAATCGCTCCGCGCGGCCCCTTTGTTCGTGAAAGCGTCCTCAGTAGGTGAAGTCCCCTCAATGGGAAGCGCCAGGGAGACCGGGAACGCAGACAGGCTGCACGAGCATGCGGAACTTTCGATAGAGGTAATCTCGGGACGCATTGTTTCCAAGACGTGTACGTTGACTTGAGTCAGAGTTTGACGGCGGATGCGCCTTGTTTATTCGCGAGAGCGGCGCTGACGATCCACTTCCTGCCGCGCATGGCGACTTTTGCACAGCACTTCTCAGCAGCGAGACCACTATGACCCGGAAATGACGAGCACGACCTCGCCTTTCGCCGGATGGGCCTCGTAGTGCGCGAGGAGTTCACCGGCGGTGCCGCGTCGGAATTCTTCAAATTTTTTTGTTAGCTCTCGAGCAATGCAAAGTTGCCGCTCTGGCATGACATCGATGCATTTGGCGAGCGTCTTGGTTAATCGATAAGGCGACTCGAAGAAGATTACTGTCTCACCGGATTCAGCGGCGACTCGCAACTCGCGCTCGCGTTGTCCACTTTTGATTGGAAGAAATCCGCGGAAGCAAAATTTGTCGATCGAAAATCCGGAACCGACAAGAGCGGTCAGGATCGATGACGGCCCGGGAACGATTGTAAACGAAAGCTCCCGCTTGATGCATTCTCGTACGAGACGCGCGCCGGGATCGGACAATCCTGGCATTCCGGCATCTGTGATCAGCGCAATGTTTTCACCTCCCGCGAGGCGTACCACCAGTTCCGCCGTGCGCATCGCTTCATTGTGCTCGTGATAACTGATCAAAGGCTTCTTGATTCCAAAGTGCTTCAGTAGCATCCCGGAATACCGTGTGTCCTCTGCGGCAACCAGATCGACTGACTTCAGAATTTCCAGTGCGCGCAAGGTAACGTCGCCCAAATTGCCAATTGGTGTGGCGACGACGTACAGCATTTCAGACCATCGGATCAAAACAGGCTTTGCGCCATCGAACGCGGTCCGCCCTTTGATTTACTCGTGAATTGCCGGCGCGAACGAAAATTTCTGCGGGCCAGGCGCTACCAACCCAGAACTTTGGCGAATATGAGCGGGGCCACAATCGTAGCGTCGGATTCGACGATGAACTTCGGTGTATTGATATTCAATTTGCCCCAAGTGATCTTCTCATTAGGCACTGCACCGGAGTACGAACCGAAACTGGTCGTTGAATCGCTGATCTGACAAAAATAGCCCCATTCGGGCACAAGTGTGGTGACCACGTCTTGATTGAGCATGGGCACAACGCAAATGGGGAAATCGCCTGCAATCCCACCGCCAATCTGGAAAAAGCCGATCGACGAGTCCTGCGACATCCGGCGATACCACTCCGCCAGAACGATCATATACTCGATACCGGAGCGAACAGTGTGCACATCGGCGATCGCGCCTGTCATGCAGCGCGCGGCATAAATATTCCCCAGTGTCGAATCTTCCCAGCCAGGCACAAAAATTGGGAGATCCTTGTGCGCGGCGGCGATCATCCAACTGTCGGCCGGGTCAATCTCGTAAAATTTCTTCAGCCGGCACTCCCGCAAAATCTTATAGAAAAATTCGTGCGGAAATCTCCGCTCCTTTTTTTGCGATGCGCTCACCCACTCGTCCAGCACGACGTGCTCGATGCGTCGCATCGCCTCCTCTTCCGGAATGCAGGTGTCGGTCACGCGATTCAAATGACGCCGCAAGAGTTCTTTCTCCTGCTGCGCAGTCAATTCGCGATAATGAGGAATCCGTTCATAATGGCTGCGTGCGACCAGGTTGAAGAGGTCCTCCTCGAGGTTGGCGCCGGTGCAGGTAATAGCGTGGACTTTGTTCTGCCGAATCATTTCTGCGAGAGAAATGCCCAGTTCGGCAGTGCTCATTGCCCCGGCGAGCGTAATCATCATTTTCCCGCCTCCCTTAAGATGTGCGGTATAGGCGTCGGCGGCATCTTTGAGCACCGCCGCGTTGAAGTGACGAAAATGCCGATCAATGAACTGGCTGATGCTGCCCATCTTTACTTCATCAACTCTTCCAGTCTGTGTTTCCTCGATTTGATGCAAGACTTATACCGCGATAGTCAAGCGTTAATCACCCTTTTTTTGTCGAAAATTTTCATGACACGGCAGCAAGAATTCGTGCCGCCAGGGTGTTTGGCATTAGGCCGAGAAGGAGAATTGCAGCAGCGAGCACGGCCACCGTGATTTGCTGCAGTAAATCGGACGAGCGATGGGCCGATGAAGATATAGTAAGCGAGGGCTCGTCAACAAAAATCGCTTTCAGCACGATCAGGTAGTAATAAAGCGAGACAAAGCTGCCAAAGAGCGCCAATGCGATCAGCCAGAGCAGGCCATAATTTCCACCAGCGCGCAGCGCAGCACTGAACAAATAGAACTTTGCGAAAAATCCGGCCAACGGCGGTATCCCAGCCAGGGAGAGCATGAAGACAGCCATACAACCGGCCAGTAACGGCGCACGCCCAGCCAGTCCGGAAAAATTTTTAAGATCGTCGTCGCCAGTTTCGCCCCGCACCACTGCAACGACTCCGAACGCACCGACGAGCGTGATCGCGTAAACAGCCGCGTAGAAAAGTGTCGCCGAGAATCCGTCCCGGCTTCCGGCGACCAGTCCAAGCAGCGTATAGCCGGCATGCGCGACAGCGGAGTAGGCAAGGAGCCGCCGAACATTCGTCTGTGCCAGTGCGACGAGATTGCCGATTAGAATCGACAAAGCAGCGAGCACTGCGAGGACCGGCGACCAGCCAGCAACCATGGCATGCCATCCGGCATTGCCATGCACTGGGCCAAAGCCCACGAGCACGATTTTTCCAAGAACAACGAACGAGGCGACCTTTGACCCGGAGGCAATAAACGCTGCACTTGGAATGGGTGCTCCCTGATACGCGTCAGGCGCCCACAAGTGAAACGGCGCAGCAGCAATTTTGAACGCGAACCCGATGAGCGTCATGATGATGCCTGTCGCAAGCAAAGGTTGCACCGGCGCGGCCGCCAATCTGGCCGAGATCGCAGCGAGACCGGTGCTCCCCGACATGCCATAAATCAAACTGATTCCGAAAAGCGTGAACGCGCTGGAGGTGCTACCGAACAGAAAATATTTCAGACCTGCTTCCGCGGATCGCAGATCGGTCTTGTCGAATGCAGCCATCACGTAAAGCGAAAGGCCCAGCAGTTCGAGCCCGATGAAAATCATGAGCAACTCTTCACTGCCAACGAGCAACATGAGACCGACGGTTGCCAAAAGAATAATCGCCAGATATTCGCCTGGATGACGCAGGGATTTTTCCGACCGCACCAGGCACACCGTGAAAAAGGCAAGCGCGAGGCAAATGATTTTGAAAAGCGATGCGAGCGGTGTGATCACAAGCATCCCACCGAAAAGGTTTGCGCTTCGGGGTAACATGAGCACCGCGGCTATTGCAATCACAACCCCGAGGGCGGCAACCAACGAGCACCAGCCTGTGGCGGTCCGCCTAAGGCGGATACCGGCTGCTCCCGCAGGCGGTTTTGCAGGCGACACGCCTGCCGCTCCAGTGGCTCGCCCGCTCATCAGCCCAATCGTGAGCACGACGAGGGCGCTGATCACGACAACGGCTTCAGGCGACGCAAGCCTGAGCAGTTCCAGATACGACGTCGTTGAAGCCAGTGATCTCATTTTAGAAACCTCATCGCTTCAACCGCGGGTTGAATGCGATCGAGCAGAAATTTGGGATAAAGTCCGACCGCAAGCGTGGCGAACATGAGCAAACAAGCGCCGCACTTTTCAGCGAGCGTGATCGATTGCTCCTTCCAATCGGCGTCTGTAGAAACGCGGCCTGTTTGCATGCGCACCTCGCCAAAGAAAGACTTCACCAGCGCGCGCAAGGTGAAAGCAGCTACAAGGACCATGCCGGCGCCCGTGATCCAAACCGCGATGGGATAGGTTTTCCACGCGCCAATCAAGATCGTGATTTCCGCGGCGAACCCGCTGAAACCGGGGATGCCCATCGACGCGGCGGATGCGATTACGAAAGCGAATGCGGCGAAAGGCAACGCATGGCTCAGATTCATTTCCGATAGCGCGTCGAGCTCGCGAGTATGAGTGCGTCGATAGAGCATCCGTCCGGCAACAGCGAACAGCAGCGCCGCAATCACCCCGTGCGAAAACATTTGCAGAACGGCTCCGGAAACACCGAGTGCGTTTGCCGTAGCCAGGCCTAGCAGCACGAAACCCATGTGGCTCACGCTGGAATAACCGATAACAAATTTCAGATCACGCTGACGCAATGCCACCGCTGCCGCGTAAACAATACCGATCACGGCGAGGATGGCGATCCATTTACTCCATGCATGGAATCCTTCCGGGAACACATTCATCGCTACGCGCAGGCCTGCATAAGCACCGAGTTCCATGATTGCAGCTGCGGACTAAAGTGGAATTGCACCAGTTGATTCAGATCCAGAGAGCCTGCCGTCGCATAAGCGACGAGAATCCCGGAAAAAACGAACATCCCTCCGAAGAACGAGTAGAGGGTCAGCTTCATCGCGCCGTACTCCTTGTTGGTCGATCCGAAAATGGCGATGAGAAAGTACTTCGGCACGATGACCAGTTCGTAGAATGCGAAGAACAAAAACAAATCGGCACTGAGGAAAACGCCGTAACAGCCTCCGACGACGAGCAGCAACCAGAAGAAAAATTCGCGCTGGCGATGATCGACATCCCATGAAAACAGCACCGTGCTTACGGCGGAGATGCCCGTGACAAGAACCATCGTGAGACTGACGCCATCAACAGCGAGATGGTAATTCATTCCCAGAGGTGGCACCCATGGCACGCTGACGATCGACATGAAATGAGCAAGATCGGCAACAGGTGTGCAAACCAATGCAACGATATCCAAGACCAAACCGGCGATTGCTGTTAGCAGCGCAATCCACCGCGCCACAACGCCAGGAAAAACGAGCAGCACCACTGCGCCCGCGAACGTGAGGTAAATCGTCCAGGCGATCATGCGGTAGCCGGCTGAAGAGAGCGATAAAATCCGGCAATTGCCAGAAGCGACACTGGGAAGGAAATGACCAGCCCGAGGCCGAGTATTGCGGCTCCGGCCGCGTTGAGCAAAAAAGCAATGAGAAACAACGCGCCCAGTTGCGCGTAGTGGCCGCGCGCCAATCCGGCAGCATCTCGCAGAGCCGCCAAAGGGCCGGCTGATTTGTCCGTAATGATCTGGGCAAATAAGCAGTAGCGAATGGCGAGATAAATTCCCGGAACAATCAGCAGCGCAAAGCCGAGACTCACAGCAGCGCAGTAGAAGGTGAGCGCGAGCAGGTACGCTGGCCCAAGCGCAAGGGACCCAAATGAGTCGTCGACGCGCGGAACCCGGTCATCAACACTTTTCAGTGCCATTACACGCAGCCCGACAATCATGCCGGAGCACAAAAGCAGCCAGGCTAGCAGAATAATCAGTCCGATCGCGAAACCTGATCGATACAGGACCAAAAGGGCGACAACGATCCCTGACAAAAAGAGCAGAATCATCGAGACCACAAAAACTCCAGCGCGCGCTTTGAATAGCCGCCAACCGATCTGAAAATGGGACATTACTCGATCAGACATGCCCAGTTTTCTTATGCGTTCGGTAGTGCGCCGCATTTTCCCGGACATGGAATCCAATTTCGCGTCGCGGCTTTTCTGGCGGGGTCATCAACTGTCGAATCGCTTCCAGGATTGCAGCAATTTCGTCGTCATGCTTTCCAACACGACGCTCGAGTTGTTCGAATTTTCGTGCCAACTCGCGGTTTGCATCCAGCGTCTGACGAAGCCTTACGAATGCTCGCATGATCGCAATGTTCACTCTCACGGCACGGCCGCTGTTGAGGACGCTGGAAAGCATCGCAACGCCTTGCTCGGTAAAGACGTACGGGCGATAGCGCCTTCCACCATGTCTCTTTGAACTGGTCACAATTTGTGACGAGTTCTTCCCAGCTGCCTGATCCTCAGCGCCTTGCGAACTTGAGGTCACAATTTGTGACCTCAAGTTCAAGCCTTCTTCAGGCGTAAGTTGAAACATGAAATCATCGGGGAACCGACCCCGATTGCGCCTTACCGCCTGATTCAGAACTTTTGTCGCGACGCCGTACAAAGCCGCGAGATCAACATCGAGCAGGACTTTCTCGCCACGAACGTAGCAGATCCGTCGCGCGATCTGCTCAACTGTAACGATTTCCTTATTCATCGCGGTGATTCTCAGGAAAGCAGACGCGCCATTTGAACGACGGTCGTGTTGAGAATGTTGAACATGAACTGTGGTGCGAGACCGATCGCAAACATGAGTAGTGTTACAGGGATGATCGCGATCTTTTCCCTCGGCAAAAGATCGGGAAAGGTGCTGCAACTCCCTGCCAGCGGCCCACTGAAGAGCGCTTGCATTGCGCGTATGAAAACGATCGCTGTAACAAGCAAGCCAATCACCGCAATGGCCGTGAAGGATGCAGTGATAGCAAACGAACCTTTGAAAATTAGAAACTCGCCAATGAAACCGTTTAGACCCGGCAGGCCCAACGACGAAAACATGGCCACGCTCATCCAACCGCATAGAAGCGGTGTCCGCTGCATCAATCCTCCGAAATCAGCGGCTTGCGTGTCGATCGCCGCGCCAACGGACGAGACAGCGACTGCGAACAAGCCAAGCATGCAGTAGCCCAGATGGTTGACCGACAAGTACGCGACCATTCGTTTAAGGTCGGACTGGGCCCACGCTGCCAGTGGAGCGAAAACAATCGAGCAGATCGCCAGCGCCAGCAGCCAGGGGCCGATGATTCTGATTTCGTTTGGGAAAAGCGGAAGCAACAGGCGCACGAAACCGTAAACACCCATTTTCGAAAGCAAGCCGGTCAACACCATCGACACGCCAGTCGGCGCGCTTTCATACGCATCAGGCAGCCAGGTGTGGAATGGGAACAACGGCACTTTGACCGCAAGTCCAAGGAAGATTCCAGCAAAAGCGAGCCAGGCGAGCTTACCTGTAAGCAATCCGTTTTTACCAAGGCCAGCAAGGGTGGCAAAATCGAATGAGCCCCTGGCCAAATAAATTCCGACGAATCCCAGCAGCATTGCCACGCTTCCGAGAAACGTGTAGAGGAAAAACTTCGTCGCAGCGCGGTCGCGATTTTTACCGCCCCAAATTTTGATCAGCAGGAACGCAGGGATCAGACTCATCTCGTAAAACAAGAACCAGAGAACAAAGTTCTGCGCCGTGAATGTGCCGTAGAGCGCCGATTGCATGATCAACATCAGCGCGTAAAAACCGCGGTCCATCCTCTGTGCGAGAAACGCAAAAGGAATAATGAGCGAAGTAAGTAAAACGAGCAGCAGGCTCAAACCGTCGATCCCGACCAGGTATTCGGCGCCAATTGCGGGAATCCACGGGTGCCGTTCGACCAATTGAATGCCGGCAGCCCCAATATCGAAGTGTCGCCACAACACTAACGCGTCAAACGCTGCCAGTGCGTTAACCAACAATGCGGTTGAACGTGCATTTCTCTCCGGAGCGGTAAAGAGCGCAAGCGCGCCCACCAACGGAATCAGGATGAGCGCGCTGATTAAGCCAACCATGCGTAAAAAAGCAACAGCGCCAGCAGGCCGATCGCGATGACGCCGAGATATGTTTGGATTTGTCCCGAGTGAGCGGCGGACATCAGGCGGCCCAGACCGCGCGCGCCAACAGTCGTTTCGTCGACTCCAGCGTTGATGCCGCGCTCATCAACACTGGCCGTAAAAGTTCCAAAGAGTTGACCAATCGCGCCGAATCCGCGCACCAGGCGATCCCAGAAATAACGATCCATCCAGTCGGACAGACGCGCGCTCATCCAACTGAACGCGATGACCGTGCGAGCATAAAGTTCGTCGATCCACATTTTATTTGCGAGGAACCGGAACAATTGGGGCTGCGCAAATTCGAGCGGATCCGTGTCAGCGGGACGCCGTCGATCTTGCGCGCCGGCTTTGCGATAAATCCCGATACCGAGCGCAACGCCCGCTCCCACGAGAACCAGCGAAAGAAACAGGGTAGGCTGAATCAGGCGCGCAAACTCGAGGTGTGCAGGTTCGCCAGTTAGATAGTGATGCAGCCAGGGCCATGCCGGCGTCAGGACTACGCTGAACAAAATTGCGCAACTCGCGAGAACGATTAGCGGCATCGTCATGACTCGCGGGCTTTCATGGGCGCGCTGAGAGGCAGCACGCCGGTCACCGAAGAAGACGTAGATGATTTGCCGCGTCATGTAGAGCGCGGTGAGGACGACACCAGCCAGCAGAAAATAATAAGGCAAGCGGGAAACCGGCCAATGCGCGGTCACGTGCAGGATTTCCTCCTTCGTCCAGCCGCCGGAAAAAAAGAGCGGCACGCCGCTGAGAGCCATCATGCCGATTGCATAGGTTGAAAATGTGACTGGCATAAGCCGGCGCAGGCCGCCCATTTTCCGAATGTCCTGTTCGCCGTGGCAACCGTGAATGACCGAGCCCGCCCCGAGAAACAACAGCGCCTTGAAAAAACCGTGCGCCAGCAGATGCATCATCCCGGCGGCGACACCGCCCACGCCGAGTGAAACCATCATCAAGCCCAGTTGAGACACAGTCGAGTACGCGAGGATGCGTTTGATGTCAGCCTGCGCTATCGCGATGAGCGCGGCCATCAACGCCGTAGTTACTCCAATCCACACGACGACTGTAAGCGACGATGTCACGCCATTGATCGCGCCTAACGAGAATAGCGGATACACTCGCGCGACCAGAAAAACGCCGGCAGCAACCATCGTTGCGGCGTGGATCAGAGCGCTGACGGGAGTTGGACCTTCCATCGCATCCGGCAACCAGACATGCAGCGGGAATTGTCCCGACTTGCCTACCGCGCCACAGAAAATCAACAACGCGATAAAAGTGACACTGGCGCCGACCATCGCGAGACCGGCGCTTTCCAGACAACCGTTGCCACCGTCGTAAAAGAGAAGCGTGCCACTGCGACCGTAGAGCCAGAGCAAGCCGAGAAAAAATCCCAGGTCGCCGATGCGGGTAGTAATGAACGCTTTTTTTGCCGCGGCGGCAGCGCTCGGTCGCTCGATCCAGAACCCAATGAGCAAATAGGACGCCAGACCGACCAGTTCCCAGCAGATAAACAGAAGAAGCAAACTGTTCGAGATAACGAGCCCCAGCATCGCGCCGGAGAAAAACGATAGATAAGCGAAGAAGCGGACGAAATTCTTGTCGCCGGCCATGTAACCAATGCTGAAGACGAAGATGCAAAGCCCGACGAGCGTAATCATGATCAGCATGACGGCTGCGAGCGGATCCAGAAGCCATCCCAGACGCAGTGCTTGGTCGCCGAAGGTGAACCAGGTGAAATTCTGAACGCCGCGGAATCCGGGTGTTTGCAGAGTCGGGAGGAAAACGACGAATGACATTACGAGGGCGGCGATTTGCCCGGCGACCGCCAGTAAAGCTGCACTTTTGTGTCGCCCGTTCGGCAAACTCAAAATTCAGCGATTACCAGCGCAAGACCGACTGCGGCTTCAGCAGCGGCAATGGCAATTGAGAAAATCGCGATCATAACACCGGTCGGTGGCTGCGATTGCGGGTTGAAGCGCCAGAACGCAATGAAATTGAGGTTTGCCGCCGCAAGCATCATCTCGATCCCAATCAGAATAAAGATGGCGTGACGACGACTCAGGGCCGCAAGCAACCCCGCCGAAAACAGGGCGGCAGAAACAATGAGGAAGACTTGGAGCGTCGGTATCACCGCTTCTCCTCCATCACCAGAACCAGTGCGCCGATCAGGGCAGCGGTGAGAAGAAGGCCCACACACTGCAATGGCCAGACATAACTGGTCATCAACGCTTCACCGATTCGTTTAACGGTGAGTGCTCTAATGTGTGGGGCGGCAATGGCAACCGATTGCGTCTTAAAAACCGCCCACCCCAAACCGCCGAATACAGCAACAGCCAGCAGTGCACCGCTCCAGTTCGCGCCGCGATCTTTTCCCACATCACGCCGGGTCAGGAGAATCGTAAAAACAATTAGCACCGCCACTGCACCGATGTACACGAATACCAGCACCAGACCGACAAATTCCGCGCCGAGCAGAAAGAAGAACGCAGCGACACCGACAAGCGCAACAGCAAAACTCAACGTCGCGTGCATGAGCTTTTGCAGCGTGGCGGCGGCCAGCGCCGCGGCCAGTGTCAGGATAGCGATAAGGACGAACGCAGCGCTGCTCATTCGGCAAAACGGTAAATGCGCGGCGCGAACTTTCTTTGTGTGTCGAGCAACATCGACAGAGCGGTGTAAACGATCGCAATCACCACAAACGACCAAAGCCATCCGCGCAAGCCGCGACCCGCATAATGCCAGACAGCCGCTGCGATGACGCAGGTAAAAGACATTGGCAATATGAATTTCCAAGCAAAATTCATGATTTGATCAATCCGCGTGCGCGGCAAGGTTCCGCGGAGCCAGACGTAAACCAAGAGCAGCGCACTCAGCTTCGTGAAAAACCAGACGTAGGACGGAATAAATTCCAAGACGGACAGGGGCGAATGCCAACCACCCAGAAATAAGGTCGCGGCGAGCCCAGTGATGGCAAACATCCCGATGTATTCCGCCATGAAGAACGTTGCGTATTTGAAACCGGAATACTCAGTCATGTGGCCGGCTACAATTTCCGATTCGCCTTCCGGCACATCGAACGGAGTGCGATTCGACTCCACGAGGCCGGATACAAAAAACAAGATGAACGCAGTCGCGCCCCACGGCGTGAAGACGAACCAGCGCGGCACAAGGCCCAGTGTGTATCCAGTCTGCGCGGCAACAATCCTATCGGGTGTAAGCGAACCGACCACCATTACCACTGGGAGCACAGTGATAATCAGCGGCAGCTCGTAGCTGATCATTTGCGCGATGGCGCGCATGGCGCCGAGCATCGAGAACTTGTTATTGCTTCCCCAGCCGGCCATGAAGACCGCAAGCTCCGTTGTCGATCCAACCGCAAAGAAGAAAAGGATGCCGCCGTCGATTGTAAACGGCGTCATGTTCCGTCCATAGGGGACCACCCCAAGGGCAAGAATCGCCGCAGCGGCAATGAGAATTGGCGCCAGAAAGTGCACAAGCTTGTCCGCGCGCGCGGGGACGATGTCTTCCTTTATCAACATTTTGATACCGTCGGCCACCGGCTGCAAAAGCCCGAATGGCCCAACGCGGTTGGGGCCATAGCGATTTTGTATCCTGCCGAGAATCTTCCGCTCCAGCACCGACATGAGTGCGAACAGCGTCAGGAATACAGCAAGGAGCGTGAAAATATTAATCAGACTCGACGCGATCTGGAGAACCCAGGCAGGGGCTGGCATCAGCCACGACAGCAGCCATTGCTTTGCATTAACAAAGATCTGATCGACAGACTTGCTCACGTCGGGATGAAGAAAACCGTCAATTGATTGGTTAATCAAGACAGAACGCGCGATGACCTCGCTTCAAACCGGCTGATGCTTCCGGCCAGCCCTGACTGCGTAGAGCGCTTTTAGCTTTGCAGGGAGGCCCTGGCGCGGTACGTTCGGCCTGCGCCATGCGAACGCTGGTCTTGTTGATCGCCACTCTTTTGGCGAGTGCCGCTTTGATCCACGGAGAGATCAAGACTCCGGAGAACGCTCCCATTGAAATCACTTCTACAGGGGAGACGACATATGAAAACGGCCTGGCCACGGCGCGCGATAATGTCGCGATTCATATTGGCAACACGGACATTTATGCCGATTACGCGCAGTACAATCCCACAACACACGACGTAGAGTTGAGAGGCCACGTGCGAATCTACCGGGATGTGAGCCTGTACATCTCCGAGAGTGGCATTTACAATACGGAGACTAAAAAAATCAGAGCGCTCAATGCGCGAACGGAGTCGCAGCCTTACTTTCTTACCGGTGGCCATGTGACCTCTATTTCTGAGAACGGTTATCTGATAAAGGACGGCACGTTTACCACTCACGATTCACCGAAGAACGACTTCCATCTCCACGCGCGAACGATTCGCGTTTACGAAAATGATCGCGTGATTTTCCAGTACGTAACCGCGTACGTGGGGAAGGTGCCTGTTTTTTGGTGGCCCTATCTTTACCAATCGCTCAACGACGCGTTCAGTTTCACGATTTCGCCAGCGTATTTGAGTTCATGGGGACCGTCGCTCCTCACTCAAGTGACGTTCCCAATCACAGACGACATCAGGGGGCGGTTCCGCCTCGATTATCGGGGCCGGCGCGGTGTGGCCGTGGGCTTTGATTCGACCGCAGATTACTTCAATGACAGCCAGGCGCGGCTCAAAACATATTATCTCCAGGATCAAAATCCGAACCTGAATGAAACCAACATTCCGCGAAAAGACGTTCCTACCGGGCGATATCGCGTAAGCCTGGCAGATACGACCAACTTTACAGACGATATTTATGGCCTCGCTAATCTTACCAAACTAAGTGACCAGTACGTGATGCAGGACTTCTTTCAGGGGGAGTTCCGCGTCGATCCGGTTCCGGACAATGTGCTCGCGGTGGCAAAGACGGACCCGTTTTATACCCTAACGGCCATCGAGCGCTTTCAGGCGAACCAGTTTTTCACCACAACTGAACGCCAGCCGGAAGTAGTATTGGACATCAAACGCCATGCCCTTTTTGGCGGACCCATTTTCTATGAAGGTGAGACCGGCTTTGCCAATTTACGGCTACAATTCCCTCAAGGTTTAGGCTTTGAGAATTATGGCACGGACCGTGTGGACACCTTCCACCAATTAACCTTTCCCTACACTTATTTTGGGTGGCTTTCGATCGTGCCACGGGTTGGCTATCGCGGTACCTATTATGGCAAGACGTGGGACCTGGGATCGACAACCTTCATACCGCCGTCAAATCCGCTCGTACCCGATTTTATTCTTCCCCCTCCGACGCTGGCTAATCCAGTAAAGTTCGACGGAGACACATTTCGCTCGGTCTTCGATACAGGCGCCGAAGCTTCATTCAAGATCTCACGTACGTGGGAGAACGTGCAAAGTCGCGCGGTCGGACTGGACGGACTCATGCATGTTATTCAACCGTTCACGGACTTTTCTTATGTGAAAGAGGATGGACCTAATCCAACATCAATTTTGGGGTTCGATCGGTTTCAACCTTCGACCCAGCCGCGGGCGCTTGACTTTCCGCAGTTCACGACCATCGACTCGATCGCTGATTGGACGGTGTGGCGGGTGGGCGTTCGCAACCGTCTGGAAACGCGACGCGACGACAGGACAATGACCTGGCTCGAAGTCGATAGCTTCGTTGATGTGCAATTCGAGAACCCCTACCAACCCACGGATTACTCAAACCTCGTTAACAACATCCGCTTTACACCACTGCCCTGGATGTCGTTCTCCGTTAACTCCCAAGTGCCAGCTTTCGATAAAGGATTTACGGAAGTCGACACGGTGGCAAACGTCCAGCCAATGGCCAACCTGCAGTTGACCGTTGCGCATCGTTATTTGAACGGCAATCCCTTTTTCCAGGACAGCAGCTTGTTTGTTGTCGGTGGATATTACCGAATCGACGACAACTGGGCCGTTGCAGTCCAGGAGCAATACGAAGGGGCAACCGGCATCCTCGAACAGCAGCGCTACTCGATCTATCGAGACTTATCGAGCTGGGTGGCCTCGTTCGGTGGCATCATACGCGACAATAACGGAGCGAAGGAGTACGGCGTCCTCTTTACCATAACGCTTAAAGCATTCCCGAAATTTGGATTCGATTTGAACTTCGATCCTACGTCCGAAGGAGAATGAACGATAACCCGCGAACAATACCGGATGGCCTGGATTTGTTCGGGCACTTGTGCGGCGGCTAATTCGCCCGCACCATTCCTTCAATCATGGATCTTGCAATCATCGGTTCCGGTTATGTTGGCTTGGTGACTGGTGCCTGTTTCGCCGATGTGGGGCACAACGTCATATGCGTCGATAACGACGCGCAAAAAATCAAGCAACTGCAAGCCGGCGAGGTGCCAATTTATGAACCCGGGCTTGAAGAAATAATTCATCGCAATGTGTCGGCGCATCGGTTGCGTTTCACCGGCAGCATCGAGGAGGGTGTAGAGAATTCGCAGATCGTCTTTATCGCAGTTCCTACTCCACAGCAGCCGGATGGCGATGTCGATCTTAGCTTCCTGGAGAAAGTCGCTCGTGAAATCGCGGGGGTCTTGACCGATTACCGGGTCATTGTCGACAAGAGCACAGTGCCTGTGAAAACCGGCGAAAAAGTGGCCGAATCAATCAAGAGGTACAACCGCCACGGCGCGGACTTCGATGTGGTCAGTAACCCTGAATTCCTGCGCGAAGGCTGTGCGGTAGCCGACCTGATGAAGCCTGATCGCATCGTAATTGGAGCGCAAAGCGAACGCGCCATCGACCTCATGAAGAAGATTTATGAGCCGTTTATGGCGCCGATCCTGGTCACCGATATTAACAGCGCTGAGCTCATCAAACATTGCGCGAATTCATTTCTGGCGTTGAAAATTTCGTATATCAACGCAGTCTCGGCGATTTGCGAGATCAGCGGGGCCGACGTCGAAAAGGTTGCCGATGGCATCGGGATGGATCACCGAATCGGCCGCGATTTTCTAAACGCCGGAATAGGATACGGCGGTTCATGTTTTCCCAAAGACATTGCTGCCTTTATCACGATCAGCGAGCGCCTGGGTGTTCCGTTTACCTTGCTCAAGGAAGTACAGCGCATTAATAATTCCCAGAAAGAGCGTTTTCTAAAGGTGATTCGGGAAACGCTGTGGGTGTTGAGAGAAAAGCGAATCGCAGTGTGGGGTCTCACATTTAAACCCGATACAGACGATATCCGTTCGTCTGTCGCAATAGATCTGGTGCAAACCCTGCTTCGCGAAGGAGCACATGTCATTGCCTACGACCCAAAGGGAATGCAGAAGGCCCGCGCTATCAAAGCGATCGCCGACGCGGAATTCGCATCATCCACCCTTGAAGCAGTGAATGATGCCGAAGCGCTGATCATCGCCACGGAATGGAACGAATTCGCCAACGTGGACCTCGCAGTAGTGAAAGAAAAAATGAGAACGCCCATCGTCTTCGACGGGCGAAATCTGTTAGACCCTGAAACGATGGGCCGACTGGGCTTTCATTATTATTCGATCGGGCGCGCCAGCGTGAAACCGCAATAATCGTCCTTCCACAACATGGCGCGGCTTTCTGCTCGCCGAATTGCACTCGAGGCGTTGCGCACATGGCGAAAAGAGAGGCGGTTTGCCGACTCGATTGTCTCGGAATTTCTCGCAAAGGCGGAGCTGGCTGATTCGGATCGCGCGTTTGCTTTGGAACTCGTTTACGGCGTCCTGCGTAATTTAACGTTGCTGGATTTTTGGATTGGGTGCCTGCGCACTTCAAAGCTGCAGGTCGATCTTCGTGATGTTCTGCGCCTCGGGTTGTATCAGCTTTTCCTCATCAAGACCGCTCCACATGCGGCGGTCCATGAGACCGTCGGCCTCGTCCCACAAAGACAGCGACCAATCGTGAATGCCATGCTTCGCGCCGCGGTCCGGAGGCAGAGCGAGTTGCTTGGACGTGCCGATGCAGAGCCTCTGTTTGTTCGAGCCTCGCATCCACCATTTCTTGTCGAGCGCTGGCAGCAGCATTTCGGTGCCCAACATGCGGAAGAACTCTGCAAATGGAACAATCTTCCCGCGCCGGTCTACGGACGGATTAATCAACTAGGAATCGACCGGGAAGAATTCCTCCGACTTTATCCAAACTCGCTGCCGGTGGCGCGGAATCCCGAGTTCGTTGAATTTGACGTTATACCGATGGCCGCGATCAGCCGAGGCCACTGTTACGTTCAAGATCCAAGCACCGCAATTGCCTGTCAGATTCTGAGTCCCCGCGCTGGAGAAAAGATCCTCGACGCATGCGCTGCTCCCGGCGGGAAAACCGGTTACATCGCTCAACTAATGAAAAACCGGGGAACAATCGTTGCATGCGATCGCGACCCAGGGCGATTGCAGATCTTGAAAGAGAACATGGCGCGCCTCGGCGTTGGGATCGTCCACATTTTGGAACACGATTGGACCCGCGGTCACGTCCCTGCAGAGATTGTTTCAATGGCGCCATTCCATCGCATCCTGCTTGATGCGCCTTGCAGCAATACCGGAGTAATGCGACGACGCGTGGATGTCAGATGGAGATTGCAACCAGGCGATTTCCCCCGCCTGCAACAGCAGCAGCTCAAAATGCTTCGCTCGCTCGTCCCATTATTGGAGCCGCAGGGTGTACTTGTTTACAGCACCTGCAGCCTTGAGTCGGACGAGAACGAACAGGTCACGCGCCTTTTTCTCGACGGGTTGCCGGACCTGCGTCCTATGGAAGAGGAGCGTTCGCTTCCCTTTCGAGACGGTTTCGACGGCGCTTTTGCAGCAAAATTTATTCGAAGCGCGTAGCATCAGCCGGTTGCGTCCGGCGAGGCCGGTGGAATGATAAGGGCCTATGCACGACGCCCGATTTGATAAACTTGCAAAACTTCTGGTGGAATATTCCATCCGTCTCAAGCGCAATGAAACGGTCCTCATCGAGGCATTCGATATTCCCGACGAAATGACGATCGCGCTGATACGCGCGGCGCGGAAAGCGGGCGGAGTGCCATTTGCACAGACCTATCACGCTCGGGTCAACCGTGCGCTCGCGCTGGAGGCCTCCGAGAGACAGCTAAACGTCATAGCCAGCCACGAACTGGCGCGAATGAAAAAAATGGATGCGTATATCGCGGTGCGTGGCAGCAACAACGTTACCGAACTGTCCGATGTGCCGCCGGCAACAATGAAATTAATCGCAAGGAAAATGCGGCGGGTGCAGGATCAGCGAGTCAAAAAGACCAAGTGGGTGGTCCTGCGCTGGCCCACACCGTCCATGGCACAGCTGGCTGGAATGAGCACCGAAGCGTTCGAAGATTTCTATTTCGAAGTCTGCACGCTCGATTATCGGAAACTTCTGCCCGGCATGAAGGCGCTCCAGCGGTTGATGGAAAAGACCGATCGAGTCGAGATCAAAGGTCCGGACACCGACCTCCATTTCAGCATCAAGGGAATTCCAGCAGTGATCTGCGGTGGCGATCGCAATATCCCCGATGGCGAAGTGTTCAGCTGCCCAGTGAGAGATTCAGTCGAGGGTCATGTGACGTTTAGCGCGCCGAGCATTTATCAGGGGATCGCCTTTGATGGCATCCGTCTGGAATTCAAGAATGGAAAAGTCGTTGATGCGACAAGCAATGAAACGAAAAAACTGAACAAGATTCTCGATTCAGATCCGGGTGCTCGTTACATCGGCGAATTTTCGCTCGGATTTAATCCGCGCATTTTGCATCCCATGCGGGACATTTTGTTCGATGAAAAGATCGCCGGATCGTTTCATTTCACCCCGGGGCAAGCTTACGAGGAAGCGGACAACGGAAACCGAAGTCAGGTGCACTGGGATATGGTAAGCATTCAGCGCCCCGAGTACGGCGGCGGAGAAATCTATTTCGACGGAAAACTGATTCGAAAGAACGGAGTGTTTCTTCCGAAACAACTGCGTTCGCTAAAGTGGCGCTGAGCGACTACGAAGGGACGTCTGTCAGGCTCGCTTTGGCGCGCTGACAGGGTTCAGATGCATCATGCCTATCTCGCCGCCTTCTCCAACCTCCAGATTTGCTATTTCAAACATTGGCGCTCCGTCAGCTGGGGACGGTCCGGCGCCGGGCAACTGAACAGCCACCTGCTTGGAGTTCGAGTTTAAGATAACGGATGCTATTTCAAGCGAGGGCGCAAACTCAAGCGTGGTAATCTGGAATGGAACCGTGATAAGGACAGATGCACGTCCTTGCTGCGAAGGTGTGAGTTGGACTGGCGCGGTCTCAGAATTGGACATCACCTGCAATCCCGCAACTGCGAATGACGGCAAACCGCCTGGAGTGGGTCTCTGCTGTTGAGACGGGACCATTCGAATCCTGCCGAGCGCTCCTGCGGCGGGCTGAATCTTTGCCAATTCGAAGCTGACCTGCAAATTCAGAGCCGACTGAGGCTGCTGAGGTGAGGGCAACCGCATCGTGACCAGCTTCGATATGGGACGCACCTTGAGGGCGCCCATCTTAAAACTGGGTGTCAACTGCATGGCTGCGATTTCGAACGAGAAAGTGAGCTGCACGGATGTTTGCATCGCGGCAGGTGGTTGTTGCGGTTTGGCCATCGGCGGGGCCGGGGCTTTGTTTACGGGAGCGGGTGGGGTTTGAGTTGTTTCAGGCATGATTGCGGGTGTTGTTGTTTGCGGAAGTACAGGCTCTGCGGAAGCGACCTTTGGAGAATCAGAGGCGAAGGTGGCAGCTCTTGCAAGCACTGGCGTGGGAATGACGGTGGAAACTGGTTCGTCGGGCACTGGTTGATCGAGGCTCACGGATTCAACGGGAAGCTCGGTCAACGCTGTCGCGGCGGGCAATTCGATTTCTGCATCTTGCGGTGTCTCAGTGAGCTCCTCCTCAAATGGCGAGGTTTCCTTTGCACCATCGAACGTATCGCTCGCCTCTTGTGTGGGCCGCGTGATCTCCTCAATGCTTTCGGGAATCGCAGCAGCCGCTTGCGGCGCCATCGCCGCAGTGACTTCGGTCAATTCATTGATCGCTGAAACCCCGATCATCTCAGCCGGCTGGGTAGTATCGGGGCTCTCCCCGTTCTCTGCTTGTTCGACAATCGCCCCCACGGATGATTCAGCCTCCGATTCAACAAGCGCCACCTCGCGATCTGGCGCTTCCATCTGATAGGCCGAGTCTCGTGACGGCTTCGCTCTGAGGTTCTTGGTCAGATCAAAATTGTCACTCAGGTTGCGCGAAGGAATAGCGGTATGGCGCAATGACGGTTTCGCCGCCTTTAATTGCAGCGAAACCTGACGCGGTCCCCCGACAAAGCCGTTGTTCTGCAAAGGTTTCTTTTGCGGCGTCACCGATGCTCTCGGCTTAAACAGGGCAGGCGCAGCGGCAGAGGGCGTCCGCGAATAACTAGGCACATTGAAGGCATAACGACGGCGAAGCGTAGGCACGGTCACCCAGGCGAGTATCACCAGCCCCGCTAAAAGTAGTCCCCCGACAACCCACGTTCTGGTTCTTGCCAGAATGCCGGATGGCGCAGATTTGGCAGGCACAGCTTCAACGGCGGGGCTCGCGGAAGCGCTCGTTTGGGCGACAGCCGGCTGATTATTTTGTCCGTTGGGAGCAGGCGATGTCTGCGGTGATTCAGCGGGCGCGGCCGCAGCCGTCGAATCGCTGCTACCTGAAGACGGTACCGAGGCCGATTGCTGCTCCGGCTGAGCGCCTGTTCCCGATGCTGAGTCGTTCGAGGAGGAGATGGCAGTCTGCCCAGTTGTAGATCCACCGCCGGCGATATCTAGTCCGGCGCTGGGCGCGGTCACCGTTGAGCTCAAAGCCAGCCCTTCACTTTTCGAGGTGTCACTTTGGCTATTTGCAGCAAAGACCTTGTCTGGAATGGGACTCGGCTCGACTGCTGGACTCCCCTCAGCCTGGGCTGTGTCGAACGCAGGTGTCGGCATCGTCTCTGCCGGAGGCCTTTGCACCCAACCAACGTCGTAAAAAGCGTCAGCAAACACGCCGTTTAGTGCTGACGAATAAATCTTGTTGGCCGAAGCAGCCCAATCAGCGGCCTTCTCCGGGTTGTTGTGTTGAAATTCCCAAGCCGCTTGAGCGTAATACAATGCGGGCGTGTCCCCGGTGAATTGAAACTCGTCCATCATCGCATGTGCGCGGCTCTCTTTTCCTTCGAGCAAAAGCGTCATGTAAATCTTGAATTTGATGAGCTGCGCCGCCTGATTTTTATCGCCTCCGGGCGTGCGCTTGTACAAGGTCTCGAAACGGTCTCGCGCTTTTGCATATTCCTTCTTCTTAAAGGGAATTTGCGCCAGATTGTATTGTGCCTCGCGAAGTTTGGTATCCAACTTCGCGGCCTTCTTAAATGCCGCTTCGGCCTGGTCGAACTGCTCCTGCTGCATGAGTATCTCGCCGCGTAAATTAATCGTCGCCGCCTGATTCGGATCGGCCTGGTCCGCTTCATCGACCAGTTTCAGAGCTGCTGCCAAATCGCGTTGTCGCAGCGCCTGTTGCGCCTGCTCAAACTTTGCGCGAGCGGTGGCCTTCGTCTTTTCCGAGCGCTCAGCAGCCGTCATCAGCGGCAACGAAGGCCGCGCTTCGCCAACTGGCTTTTCCAGCCATCCAACTTCGTAAAGTGATTCGGCGAAAAGTTTATTCAGTTGCGGCGGAAAATTCTTTTCTGCGGCGCTGATCCAATCTTTCGCTTCGTTTTGATTCTTCTTTTGCAGCGCGACGGCTGCCTTCACGTAGTTAACCGCTGGAGTATCAGGCGAAAGCTCCAACTTGGCCTGAATGGAATCGACCATGTTGTCTTTCCCCTCCAGAAGATACGTGAGCAGGATTTTGTATTGGATCAGCTGCGAAGCTTCTTTTGCGAGATCGGATTCACCGTTGGAAAGAAGTTGCTCGAAGCGATTCCGCGCTTCGGCCCAATCTTTTTTAAGAAATGGGATTTCCGCCATGTTGAAGCGCGCGTTCCAAAACTTGGGATCGATTCGGGAAGCATCCTGTAGTGCTGCTTCCGCCTGATCGTAGTTGCCCTGGCGCATCAGGATCACGCCGCGCAAGTTCTTTGACGCGGCAAGATCAGGTTGGCGGGCATCGATGGCATCGAGTTGTTTTAGCGCTTCCGCAAACTTGTTCGAATCGAACGCGCGGAATGCTGCGTTGTACATTTCCTCCAACTCCGCTTTGGTTGGAGCGACATTTTCCGCTCCAAACGAATCTGCGGCGAATAACCTAAGCACCATCGCGGCGACCGCCGCCATCCCCCACACTCTCATGAAGTAGCGATTGAAGCTCTATTCAGTGCGTCTGACAAGTGGAAAGTTGTTTCAACGGATTAATTTTTCGGCTCACTTCGGAAAATCGATCCGCGAAAATAGTAAGGCGCTACTACACTCCCCCGCCGTAAATCAGTCATTGAGGTTCCCCACAATCCGTAATCCTTCCAACGTAAGGTTTGGATGAACTACGCCGATCTCGGGCAATCCACGCGCGATCAGTCGCGCGTATCCACCGGTCGCCACGACGTGAACCTTCTTGCGCGGAAACTGCTCTGCTCTAACTTGCGCCAGGATTTCGCGAACCAATCCGCGATAGCCGAACACGGCTCCCGAAAGCATCGCCTGGATTGTCGATTTACCGATCGCGCGTCGCGGTTCTTTCAATGAAAGCTTGGGCAAGAGAGCGGTTCGCTGATAAAGGAAGTTAGTCATCGCTTCAAGGCCTGGCGCAATCACGCCACCGATATAGGCCTGGCGCTCTGAGACGATATCAAAGGTCACCGCCGTGCCGAAATCCACCACGACCGCGGGACAGCCATAGAGTGCCGTGACGGCCGCAGCGTTCGCCAGCCGGTCCGCGCCAATGGATCGCGGTTTGGGATAATCAATCTCGACGCCCAGCTTCAGCTTCCAGCCCAGCCAGATTACCTTCGCTTTTCCCGCAGCTTTCAGAATTGCTAAGTTCTTCGCGGGCACTACCGAAGAGACGACTACCTTCCCTACATCTCGTTTTCCAAGAAGCTGGGCGACCATGCGAGTTGAAACCTTGTCGGTAACGATCCGCGTCGGTGCGAAGACCCGGGTTGTCGATGCAAATGCAAATTTTGCATATGAATTGCTGATATCGACCAACAGATAATCGGAGCCATGCGCCACGCTCAAGATGCAGACACTAACGTCATCCGGCGTCAAGCGCTTGTCCCATTCATCTGAGGGAACACACCGGGACACCGGTTCCTGCTTGCTTGCGACTCACTTTCGCAACGCGTAGCGTCGCGTTGTGAGAAAACTCGTGCACCGTCCGCGTCGGTTGCGGCGTTCATCTGCTCTGCGAAATCTCGTGCGCGAGACACATTTGAACGCCCACAATTTCGTTTTGCCACTGTTTGTAAGCGAAAAGGTGCACCAGCGTCGACCAATCGCCAGCATGTCAGGGGTTTTTCAGTTCCCTATCAAGGAAGTTGCCGACGAAGCGCGTGCCGCGCAGGATCTGGGTCTGCAAGCCGTTCTACTTTTCGGAATCCCAGAACAAAAAGACGAACAGGCCAGCGGCGCGTACGCCGAAGACGGAATTGTCCAAAAAGCGCTGCGAGCAATTAAGTCAAAGTGCCCGGACCTTGTGACGATCACCGATGTCTGCCTGTGTGAGTATATGAGCCACGGCCACTGTGGTGTGACACGCATCGACGGAGACCATTTCCACGTTCTCAACGACGACAGTGTCGAGTTGTTGGTAAAGACGGCGCTCTCTCACGCGACAGCTGGGGCGGACATCGTCGCGCCGAGCGACATGATGGATGGTCGTGTCGGCGCGATTCGAGCGGCGCTCGATGCCGCAGGTTTCGATCAAACTGCGATTATGAGTTACGCCGCCAAATTCGCATCGGCTTTTTATGGGCCATTCCGGGAGGCTGCCGAGAGCCCACCCCAGTTTGGCGATCGCCGCTCTTACCAGATGGATTTTGCCAACGCGAATGAAGCCTTGCGCGAGGTGGCACTGGATGTCGACGAAGGAGCGGACATCGTGATGGTAAAACCTGCCTTGCCGTATATGGACATCCTCTGGCGAGTCCATGAGCGGTTTGGAAAACCGACCGCCGTTTATCATGTGAGTGGCGAGTATGCAATGGTCAAGGGAGCCGTCGAAAAAGGGCTTCTGAACGAACGCGACGCCGTTCTGGAGATTATGACTGCGCTTAAGCGAGCGGGGGCAAATATCATTGTCACCTATTGGGCACGCGAACT
This sequence comes from Verrucomicrobiota bacterium, assembly GCA_003218915.1. Classification (GTDB taxonomy): domain Bacteria; phylum Verrucomicrobiota; class Verrucomicrobiia; order Chthoniobacterales; family UBA10450; genus Udaeobacter. The sequence goes on along the minus strand of QHPC01000168.1, from coordinate 1,567 downwards.
CGCGAGATGGCTGCGGGAATAAAACGCGCCCATGGCGAAACCGAGAGACACGCTCGATTGAAGCGGCTGGCGTTTCTGTGGGCGCAGGCCCAAGGGTACTCAGCGTGCGCAATGGAAGTGAGTCTGCCAAAGTGCCGATATCGTGCCGATGTCGCTGCGTATCGACTGACGGCCAAGAGAAGTGGATCCACAGCGATCTTCGAGTGTAAACAGGCGCTGTGCGATTTGCGGCGAGATAATTGCCAGAGCGATGCTGCACGCCAGCGACTCGAGACGATTTGCCAACGCCGCCAGCTTCTCGAAAGCCGCCTTCGCGCACATTATCCGAGCCTGCGGAACGGCGATTCCCTATTTCCCGAATTCGATTTGCCTGATTTCGCCGTGATTGGCCACCGCGGGTACGCGCGAATTTTGCGTGAGCTGCGCGCTTTGCATAATCGCCTCTATGATTGCACCAAGTTCGACAAATTACTTCGCTATCGCTGCGCGAATTTGTATTTCCTCGTTCTTCCTGAGGATTTATTCCGCGATTCGGAGATTCCTGTCAGCTGGGGCGCTCTTGTCGAAGCCGACGGTGCGCTCAAGCTCGTCCGTAAACCAAGCTGGCACAAAACAACAGCCGAATGCCACGTTCGGCTGTTGCACCGAATCGCCATGGCCGGGACACGAGTAATCAATCGGGAATTAGAAATCACATTCGACGAGATTGTCGCGCGGAGCCGGGATCGAGCCGTCCGCCGCAGCGTTGGCCAAGGCGAATGATTCCTTCGACCGTGATCAGGCCACGTTAAGCTGGTACGAGCAAATTGTGCCCAGTCATCGCCTTCGGTTGCGGCAGTCCAAGCAAAAACAGAAGAGTCGGCGCCACATCGGCCAGAATTCCGTCTTCGCATCGAAAACGCGCGGCATCGTTGGCCACGTAAATGAAATGCACAAGGTTGCTGGTGTGCGCAGTGTTTGGCGAGCCATCTGCGTTGCGCATCTGCTCGCAATTGCCATGGTCGGCGGTCACGATGGCTTTGCCGTCGAGCTCGAGCAGTTTGGGAATAATTCGCGCCATGCATTTATCTACCGTCTCTACAGCTTTGATTCCCGCTTCGACCACGCCGGTGTGGCCGACCATGTCGGGATTGGCAAAGTTGAGTATGATCAGATCGTAGTTCGCCATCCGCGCGAGTAATTCCTCGGTGACTTCGAACGCGCTCATCTCCGGTTTCAAATCGTAAGTGGCAACCTTTGGCGAAGGAATCAATTTGCGATCTTCACCCGGAAACGGCTTCTCGATGCCTCCGTTAAAAAAATAGGTGACATGCGCATACTTTTCCGTCTCGGCGATGCGCAGTTGCCGTTTGCCGGCCGCGCTGACGATTTCACCCAGGATGTCGGCGAGTTCTTCCGGCGCAAAAATAAACGGCGAAGAATAAGTCACATCGTATTGCGTTAGCGTGACGAACTCCACCTGCGGCCAGACCTCGCGGTCGAAGCCATCGAAATCCTTCAGCAAAAACGCCTGCGACAATTGACGAGCGCGATCGGCGCGAAAGTTGAAAAATAAGACCACGTCGCT
>QHPC01000085.1 GCA_003218915.1 Verrucomicrobiota bacterium | reverse complement strand
CCGGTAACTGCACCGATTTCCACTCCTATTTCATTGCTCTGGCGCGCAGCATTGGTATTCCGGCGCGTTTTGCCATTGGCGCTACCATTCCAGCCGACAGGAACGAAGGCACCATCAAAGGCTACCATTGCTGGGCGGAATTTTTGGCAGACGGGCGCTGGGTGCCGGTGGATATCAGCGAGGCATGGAAAAATCCAAAGCTCGCTGATTATTACTTTGGCCATAATCCGGCGAATCGCTTCGAACTAACGAAGGGCCGCGACCTGGTGGTCGATCCGGAGCCCCAAAGCGGACCGATCAATTTTCTTGCGTACCCTTTGCTTGAGATGAACGGCGAAGTAATCAAACCCGAGACCACGTTCACATTCCGCCGCATCGGCGCATAGAAAAAACTTCGTTCACCCCATCGGCTGTTCGGTAGTGTCCTAATTTGGTTTTTGAACAGGGAAAAATTGAGTGCTCAAGAAAGAGCGAGATTCACAGACTGAACCCAGTTCTCACCACAATCTGCTTCCTCGAATGGTTAGCCCTTTGGTTCATTGGACCTGTAGGTAATCTCTCCTTCTATTGTGAAAGTGTAGAGGCACGGGATTTCAGGCTTCCGACGCCGCTCGTAGCCGTTGCAAACGCTGCTGGTTCGGAAAGTAGCTTCGTGTCTTGATGCCGCGATGGAGATAACTGGCCATACGCGGAATCGACCGCCCTTGCAGTTCGGGTTGCGGCACTCGACATATTCGGGAACCGAAAGCCCGAACTCTCGGAACGGGTCGCTCGGAATGAGTGAGCCGCGCATGGAGAACACACGCACCTGAATATCTGCTATCTCGGGACAAGAATCTGAAATCGAATTCATAAGCTACGAAAACTTAGCGATGCGGAAAAGATCTAACAACGTTAGGCTGAATTTATCTGAAAGGCGGCTCATGACGGCCTAACAAGGTATCGATTTGCTTTAGCAGCGCATAGGTTTGCTCCGCTGCGAAGAGATCGGCTACGATCCCCTCCATAAAGTAGCTTTCAAGAGTTTCCTTTGCGTTCATTCGTAGTTCCATTCCAGTGAAAACCAATTTTGTTTAAGCGCGAGATTCGATGCTCGCTCAAGGTTCTCTGTTTCTTGCGAACCCGTTGATTTGCGACCCAGGCTCCCAGTTTTAGATTCTCGGGCCATCTTACCGGCACAAGAGTATCTCCAACGTGTTGTTTGTATTGAACCAACTCAGAGAATCTTTCTTCCCAAAAGCCGTCTCGGATGTCCCACACGAACCCGAGACTATTCAATTTATGCACCCGTCTCGCGCTAATTTGACCGCGCTTTCTGCAGGTGCGTTGCAATGAAACCCAAGCACCCAGCGCGGCATTCTCCGACCACTCATGTGGAACCCTGCAGTTGCCGAACCGTTGCCTGTATTCGATTAAAGCTGCGAACATTGCTTCCCAACTTGAGTCTGTTGTATTCCAGTTAAAACCTATTGAGTTAAGCCGCTGAATACGCTCCGCGCTAAGTTTACCAGTGCTTCGCCGAAACCGCTGCTGCCCCACCCATCGTCCGAGCGGGGGATTTCTATGCCAGTCTTGCGGCACCTTGCAGTTACCGAAAGTGTTTTGGTATTCAACTAGCGTCGCAAAATACCTTTCCCAACGTTCTTCAGCAGGCTTCAAAACCAAGCCGAGCTTTTCCAATCGGCGAGCCTTCGCTTCGTCTAGTAAACCACTATTGTAGCGTCTTCGCTGGTGTGAGACCCATATCCCCAGTTTGGTATTTCCACGCCAAGAAAGCGGGACGTTGCAATTACCATGGATTATCTTGTAATCGGTAAGAGCCTTGAACATTTTCTCCCAAGCGAAAGTGTGTGGCTTCCATTCGAAGCCAAGGTCGTCCAACCGCTCAATCTGCTCCTTGCTAAGTTCCCCTAACCGTTTTTGCTTTCCCCGTTTTTGCTTTCTCAAGGTATGGACCCAAACACCCAATCGAAGATTTTCTTGCCAGACTCGCGGAACCTCGCAGTCCCCGTGCGCTTTTTGGTAAGCTACCAATGAAGAGTATAGTTCCTCCCACTTGTCATCCGAAACTTCCCAGGTAAAGCCGAGTTGATTCAATCGAGTGCATCGATCCTCAGAGATTTTGCCTTGCCTTTTCATCCGGCGTTGGACGTTAACCCAGCATGCGAGTTGGCGATTCTCCACCCACCCTATCGGGACATCGCAGTGCTCGTGAGCGCGTTTGTAACCTTGTAACGCGCTAAACATTTCTTCCCAGCGTGCTGTAAGTGGATCCCAGAGGAACGCAATCTCATTCAGCCTTTCTACCCTCGTTTTGGATAGGTGGGATTTCTTGTGCAAGCGCCGCTGCATAGAAACCCACGCTCCTAACTCGGCGCCCTCGATCCACGTAGCCGGAACATTTGTATGTCCGTAGGTTTGCTTGTATGCCGAAAGTCTCTCAAACATTTCATTCCAGGCCAATGTGTGAGGTGCCCAAATGAATTCGACACTGTCCAATCGAGCGATCCGGTCTTGCGACAGTTTGTTTTGCTTTCTGCGAGTGCGTTGAACAGCAACCCAAGTCGCGAACTGCTTGTTCTCTTCCCAGCCTTCAGGGACTCGGCAGTGTCCGAATCGCTCCTTGAACGCCCTTAGTTCACCAAAGCGTTCCTCCCAATTGTCCCCGAGCACTTCGACGCACGCGGTTGTAATTGAACCGCGCAGGGTTTCCAATGAAATGTGCGGCCCGAGAAACTCCACCTTTTCACGAAACCGCGTGTCATCAACGCCTTTGGTGCGCCCGCGTTCCTCGCGAATCTGGCGGATGATCTCGGCGAGCGTGTCGTCCTGTTCCTGCATAGCTTGCAGGACGTTCCAGACTTCATCGAACTCGGTGCGGGTGAGGGCTTCCTCGATGGTTTCGCCTTTTGCCTGCTCGACGAAGAGCGGAACCAGGACGTAGCCGGTGGTCTTGCCACCCGCTTTGCGCATGGCGCGTCCGGTGGCTTGCACGATATCCACGCGGCTGCGCTTGGGCGTGAGGAAGGCGACCATGTCCACGGCCGGGACATCCACGCCTTCGGTCAGACACTTGGCATTCGAGGTCAGCGCTTTCCAGGCCGCGCGGAACTCAGTCATGATGTTCTCCCGTTCGGAGGTCGGCATGGATCCGTTGACGTGGAAAGTATCAAAGCCGGAGAGATGGTTGCCGATTCCCTCCGAGCCGCCGCCAGTGAACGCCGCCGCGCTCGCGACGGAGCGATGGAAAGTGAAGATTTTGCTGACGCCGTGTTTCTCGACGGCAGCTTTGAGCGCGAGTTGGTTGGCGACGTGGCGCGCTTTGATAGCATCGCCTCTCACGATGACTTCACCGTGACGAAGCATGTGGTCATTCACCATGTCCGAAGTCACCACGGAGATGATGACCTTGTAGTCGCAAATAATGCCGCGACGGGCGGCTTCGGCGAACGTCAGTTTGTGCGCGACCGGGCCATAAACTTCCGGCGCATCCATTGAATAGACGATTCGCGCGTCGCCTTCCTTGTCACGCTTGCGCACGTCGTAATGGCGCGGGGTAGCGGTGAGGAAGAGGCGTTTCATGATCAGGAGATGCTGGTCGTTCAGGGCAAAGCCGAAGTGGACGCCTTCACGCCCGGCGGTCTTGTGCGCTTCGTCGAAGATTGCAAGGTCGAACGCATCGCCTCGCTTCATCCCCGCAGCGACGACGTGCCCCGATTGGTAAGTGGAGAAGACGAGCTTCACGCCGTCGAACCTGGCGGCGAGAAATGCGCGAACCTGCGCGCTGTCGGTGCTGACGGGAAAATCGAGATCGGTCGGGCGAACGACAAGCTCGTCGCTGTCGGGCTTCACGGTCGGATCGGAGCAGACGCAGAGGTGCGCGAAGGACCGCCACGAAGTTTCACGCGCCCACTCGTGCAAGGTCTGGCGCAACAGAGCGAGCGACGGAACGAGGACGAGGATATTTTGCACGCCCATGCGCTCGGCAACCCATAACGCGATGAGCGTTTTGCCCGTGCCGCAGGCCATCAGCGCTGTGGCGCGGTTCTGATCGCGCAACGCGGATAGAAGGTTGTCGATAGCTTGCGCTTGATGCGGAAGTGGATTCTTTGGTTGCCTTTCAATTCTCGCGCCTTCGAGCCACGCGCGAATGACGGCAAAATCCTGCAGTTCGAGTTTGTCGAGATCGTTGCCAGTGATTGCATAGAAACCGGTGCGTTGCTTAACCACGTCTGCAAAGCGGTCGCAGTTTGTGAACAGCACGCGCCGTTCAACC
>QHPC01000167.1 GCA_003218915.1 Verrucomicrobiota bacterium | reverse complement strand
TACACCTGAGCTGTGCGCGATGCTGGCGAAATATCATCCGCTTTGGATGAGTGTGCATGTGAATCATCCGCGCGAGCTGACGATTGAAGTGAAGCAGGCGCTGGAGCGTCTTGCCAACGCGGGCATCCCGCTGGGAAATCAAAGCGTATTGCTCGCCGGCGTGAACGACAATCTGGAAACCATGAAGACGCTTGTGCACAAACTTCTCATGTGCCGCGTGCGTCCGTACTACATTTATCAGTGCGACCTGATCAACGGTTCGTCGCATCTGCGTACTTCTGTCGCAAAAGGCATTGAGATCATTGAAGGCCTGCGTGGCCACACCACCGGTTATGCCGTGCCGCAATTCGTCATCGATGCGCCCGGCGGCGGGGGCAAGGTGCCTATCAATCCCGGTTACGTTCTTTATCACGATAACGAGAAGATCGTCATCCGGAATTACGAAGGCAAAATCTTCGAGTACCCGGAAACCGGAAACGAGCAGGTCCAGTTCGCTCCACAGAGGGAATACCATGACGAATATCTTTACTCGTAACGCGTTGGTATTTCGAGAGCATTGCGCCGCAGCGTGAATGGAGCCGGCGGGCGCCGTGCGACATAGATGGGAAAGCCGCACGGCCGAGTGAGCGGGTGCGAGCGAGTCAATACCACGACGAATACTTGTATTCCTGACGCTCCTCGTCATTCCGAGCGGAGCCCATTCGACTCGCTCCGCTCGCTGAGGGTAAACTCCGCGTAGTGGAGAATAGAGCGAATGGGGAAGCCGCAACATAGACGGACAGGCCGAAGGCTGAGCGAACGGGAAGTGAGCGAATCAAATTTCTGGCTGTCTGCGTTTCGTAGGATCCAGGGATGTCTCGACTTCGCTCGACATGACGGAGCACGGAAACGAAGGTGCCAGTTTTGCGCCTTAGCGCGAGTACCGTGACCAGGCTCTCTACTCGTAGTCTCTGTCATTCCGAGCGGAGTCGAGGAATCTCTAGTTTATCTCAGGAATACTTATTGAATCTAAGACGGCTTGTTGCCGCATCTGAATGTTATCGTGAGAAAGAAAAGGCGATTCATGAAATATTCAGTCGTGATATGTCTGATGCTGTCGCTTTTGAGTGCTACTGCGGAGCCACCTCAATCAGTTGAGATTCGCTTTTGCCCGGCGTCGGCAGTTCGGACTTATCCATTGGAAGGCCGGCGTGAACTCCAAAGCCTGTTGTTGCAGAATGCGGCCATCATCAATCACGGGAAGGCCGCTTTTGATGTGAAAGAGATTGAATTGGAGTTGTTGGAGGCAGGGAAGGTTCGAGACACAAAAAAACTGGATACCAAGGCCATCCAGCGAATTGCTGATCGCGGCGCGAAATTGCAGGCAGCAGGCGTTCTTCAACAGGTAGGATTTCAATTCTGCGGCAACGATTTAGTTGCGCCGAACATTAAACTGGCCGGACCAAAGTTGGATCGAGATCAAGCACTGCTCATCGCATCGCAGGTTTTCGCATTCAACGGCGCGCGAGATACGCTCCGAGTTCGCGTGCATGGCAACGTCGACGGCCGCACCACGGAATTCGCCGGCTTAATCCCGATCAAATCTGAATTTGCACAAAATAAGTACATCTTTCCGTTACGCGGTGTGTGGTATGTGGGCTACGGAGCTTCGTTTCACACCGGTCATCGCTGGGCCATTCCGGAAGAGTTCGCGCTCGACATTGCTAAGATCGGTGAAAGTGGACTCAGCCACAAAGGCGACGGAACACACTTCGATGATTATTATGCTTACGGCGCGGATGTGCTCGCGGCGGCCGACGGCCGGGTGACCAGCGCTGCAAACGATCAGCAAGAAGATCCTTCGGCAATGCAGCGTCCTAACGAAACTCAGGAAGCATATTTTGCGCGGCTCCAGAAAGAACAAGGGGAGCGACTAGCCAAAGGCCTAACGGCGATCACGGGCAACTACGTGATGATTGATCATGGAAAGAATGAGTATTCACTGTATGCGCATTTACAGCCGGACAGTGTGCGCGTTCACGTCGGCGCCCAGGTGAAAGCCGGGGATGTGATTGGGAAACTCGGTTCATCTGGCAATTCGACCGAGCCGCATCTGCACTTCCACGTCTGCGACAAGCCCGACCCGTTGATGTGCGCCGGCATTCCGGTGAACTTCAGCGACATCACCATTCAGTGGGCCGACTTGCCGCGCCCCATTCAAAGCGGCGATGTTGTCATCGCGAAATAGCAGATACCTGAATGAACCAATTCAAAGCCCCGGCCATTTATTGAAAATTTCCTTGTTCCATTTCGGATGTCCGGAGTAAACGGTGTTATCTACCTAAGTCGCGCGATCGTGATGAAACCGCTTGGACGCCTTCTTCTCGCATTTTCGGCGATTCTGCTGGCCATCGGCGCGTGGATACATGCCGCGGGTTTTGGCCGAATGTCGGCTGGAGTGGCGAAATCCGACCTCAGTCCGTTTCTAGGCAAAGGGTTCAAAGTGCTGTGGCTTCAGGATTCAACGATTGCCATCGTTCTCGCGATCGTGTTCGCGGTTGTCGCCCTTCGGGCCGCCGCTGGAAGTAAGCCAGTGATTGTTCTGCTCGCCCTCGTACCGGTGGTCACTGCTGCGTTGACATATTATTTCATCGGCAATTTCTTTGGTGGCCACATTTTCTTGGTCGCAGGCATCGCCGCGATTTTGGGCGCGCTTCTTTATCCGGTAACGAAGCTACTGTAAAAGAACAGGTTGCCAGATTCCCGCGGCGTGCCCGTTCGTAATCGCTTTTCGTTTGGCCCGTTGCGTAAACTTTAAGCTTGCGTATTAAAGATCGCGACGTATAAAGTCCCGCACTTTAGTTTTTTCGTCACTGAATTGTCGCTTTTGTCATTTATGAATCAACGCTTAATCTCGGAAATTGGCCGTACTCAACGACTTGAAATTATTAACTCGCTCAAGCGCACCAAGGGAATGTCCGTCAACGAGCTGGTGGAGAAAATGAAGATGAGCTACATGGGCATCAAGCAGCATTGTCTCACCCTTCAACGGGACGGTTATCTGGATACTTGGCGTCGCCCGCAAAAGATGGGTCGCCCGGAGATGGTCTATCGGCTGACCCGGCGCAGCCATGATCTTTTTCAGGCCGACAGCCATCAGTTGACGCTCGACCTGTTGAAATCGGCGCAGGAAATCTACGGGCCAAATGCTCCGGAAAAGCTTCTCTACAATATTTTTGAAAAAAGAACGGCTGGGCTCAAGACGAAGGTGAAAGGAGATACGGTTGCTGAGCGCGCCAAGTGGTTGGCCAATGTGCGCGATGGAGAAGGTTACATGTCCCAGTTCGTTAACAATCACCAGGATGGTGGGCCCAGGATTGTCGAGTGCCATTCGCCGATTCTGAATCTGGTGGATCGTTATCCAATCGTAGGCCGGCTCGAGCAGGACATGTTTGAAGCCGTGTTGCGCGCGAAAGTGCGCCGGCAAATGGTGCGCAACTCGGGTCTATACGAGTGCGCATTTCATTTCGCGGCATAGGCGCGAGCGGTAGGGATGGCGCACTGCGGTCGCTGCGGCGACAGGTCGCAGCGCGATGTCTTATCGATGGATTTGCTCTTTCGCTCTGCACGAATCTCGGTTGATTGAAGGCCCATGGCTCGGGCTTTTCCTTTCGTTGTCATCGAGAATTTGCACCCGCTGATCGACGGCGGGCGCTACCCGATCAAGCGTATCGTTGGCGAAGACCTGGTTGTTGAAGCAGACATTTTCAAGGATGGGCACGATGTCGTGGCGGCGAGCCTCAAGTGGCGTGTTCTGGGGAAACGCGCATGGCGGGAAACGCCGATGAATTTCGTTGATAACGATCGCTGGCGCGGCGTTTGCACTTTGTACGATGAGGACATTCACGAATACACGGTCGAAGCGTGGACAGACACTTTTCGCAGTTGGCAGGCGGAGTTCGCAAAGAAATTTGAAGCCGGCATTTCCGATCTTCGAAGCGAAGCGCTCGAAGGTGCGGCTTTGATAGAAGCTGCCGCCAGGCGCGCGCGCGATCGAGCGGACCGCAAGCGATTGTCGGAGTTTTCCCAGCAAATTTCGACGGGTGCTAATTCAGAAGTTCACGCCATCGCACGATCGGGCGAATTGGAAGTGCTGATGGCGACATATCCCGATCGCGCGGCTGCGGCCCAATACGATCCTGCTCCACGCGTTGTTGTCGATCGACCCGGAGCGTTAACCGCAGCGTGGTACGAATTTTTTCCGCGCTCGGCAGAAGGCCGGGGCGATGGCGGATCGACGTTTCGCGATTGTTTGCCGCGGGTGGACGACGCCCGGGCAATGGGTTTCGATGTCATCTATTTTCCGCCCATTCATCCAATTGGGCACACCAATCGGAAAGGGCGAAATAACTCGACTACTTACGAACCCGGCGAGCCAGGGGTGCCATGGGCGATCGGCAGCGAAGCTGGCGGACACAAGGCGGTCGAGCCTTCGCTCGGCACGCTGGAAGATTTCGACTGGCTTGAAAAGGAGGTGCGCAAACGCGGAATGGAAATTGCCCTCGATTTCGCGATCAATTGCTCGCCCGATCATCCTTACGTCAAAGAGCATCCCGATTGGTTCTACAAACGCCCGGACGGCACGATCAAATACGCGGAGAACCCGCCGAAAAAGTACGAAGATATTTATCCATTGAATTTTCGCTGCGAAAACTGGCGCGAGCTCTGGGCGGAGATGAAAAGCGTCGTGTTGTTTTGGGCAGAGCGCGGCGTGCGCATCTTTCGAGTGGACAATCCGCACACCAAACCAGTCGCGTTCTGGGAGTATTTGATTAGAGGCGTGCGTGAGAAATATCCCCACACGATTTTTCTCTCCGAAGCGTTCACCAAACCCAAGATGATGAAGGCGCTGGCGAAAGCCGGTTTCAACCAGAGTTACACGTATTTCACCTGGCGAAATTCGAAGCGCGAGCTCATCGAATATTTTACGGAGCTGACTCAAACCGAAATGAGTGAGTATTTTCGCCCCAACCTTTGGACCAACACACCTGACATCCTTCCGTTTGTGCTTCAAGAGGGTGGGCGGCCTGCATTCATGATCCGCATAGCTTTGGCCGCGACGCTTTCGCCGCTTTACGGCATCTACAGCGGATATGAACTCTGCGAGAATGAAGCGTTGCCGGGCCGCGAGGAGTATCTGGATTCCGAAAAATACCAGTACAAAGAGCGCGATTGGAATGCGCCGGGAAACATCAAGGACTGGATCGCCCGACTAAACAAAATCCGAAAGGAAAACCGCGCGCTGCAGCTTTACACGAATTTGCGGTTCCACGACGCCGACAACGACGCCATTCTGTTTTACAGCAAGATGACCGCAGCGCGTGACAATGTCATTCTCGTCGTTGTGAACCTTGATCCGCATCGCAAACAGAATTCGTTTGTATATGGCCCCGTAGAGAGTTTCGGCCAAATGGAGAGCGACGTCTATCAGGTGCAGGACTTGCTGAGCGGCGCGACTTACACCTGGCGCGGCCGCCGTAATTACGTAGAGCTCGATCCGAACATTCAACCCGCGCACATTTTTCTGGTGCGCCGCTGATGACGTTAGGGATCCCGCAGCCTCGGGAGGCCGTCCGCTCGATTCGGCGCGCACGGCGGTCGCGCCCTACCAAATGGTTTCCAGCAACTCAGCGAGGAACCCCGTGTTTGATCTGACAATGGCGCATTTGCATCGGCTGATCGCCCCGCATATCATTACAAAATTTCCGGCATGAAGATTTGGGTCCTGTTGTTTGCCGCGCTGGCGAGCGCGTCTCCAGTTGTAGCACAAGAAGCCTCAGCTACGCCGCCTCTGGTGCCTGAGCGTTCACAAACCATACTGGAGACGCTCCTCAAAGCCGGCCCGGTAATGATTCCGCTCGTTTTGCTGTCGATCTTTTTTGTCATGTTGGTCGTGGTTTACTTGATGACAATCCGTCGTGGCGCCGTGGTTTCGAGCGGTTACATGGCAACGGCGGACGCGCTTTTGCGTAAACGCGATTATTTGGGTCTGCTTGCCGTTTCCAATCGGCATGGGGAAGCGATCGCGCGGGTCGTGCAAAAAGTGCTCGATTTCATGACCAAAAATCCGCAGGCAGATCTTCAGCAGGTCCGCGAAATCGCCGAAACGGAGGGAACGCGGGTTGCGGCGAATCTAAATAATCGAGTCATTTATCTCGCGGACATTGGAATGATTGCGCCGCTGCTGGGCCTGCTTGGCACGGTCTTTGGAATTATCCATTCCTTCGGCGCACTGGGAGCCGACATCGGGTCAGCACGTTACGTAGCTCTGTCGCGCGGGATCAGCGAGGCATTGGTCAACACGGCCGCCGGGCTGGCCATCGGCATTCCCGCTATGATGTTCTACGCGTTCTTTCGCGGCCGAGCACAAAAGCTGATCTCGGAATTGGAAGCTGCCTCGACACATGTTTTGGCCTTGCTTTCGTTGCAGTATGGCAGGCCCCAGCGAACTCCTGTACTGATCGAAGAAGAACTGTAAAGCTGTTCACTCCAATGAATCTGCGTGGTCACGCACCTCTGCATCATCCGGGTATTCAACTGGCGCCCCTCGTGGACGTGCTATTGCTTTTGCTGATTTTCTTCCTGCTGACATGGAACGCGGCCCGGACTGAGAACGAGCTCGACGTTAAAGTGCCAAAAGCATCAGCTGCCAAGGAGAAAGCGGCGCCAATTGGTGATGTAGTTGTTAACGTAAAGGCCGACGGCAACGTAGTGGTCAATCGCCGCACTTTGAGCGGTGCCGAACTTGGCGAATTACTGAAAAGCCTGGTCCAATTGAATTCCGAGCAAGCCGTGGTGATCCGCGGCGATGAAGGCGGTGCTTACAAGAACATCATCGGCGTGTTAAACATTTGCACCGAGGCCGGGGTAACCAACGTAGCTTTCGCGACAGCAAAATGAAAACGAGGTGCAGCGCAGCCAGTCTCCTGGGACTGGCGATGCTGCTTTGCACGGCGAGCAGCGCCATTGCTCAAACAGAGCCGGAAGTTCGCCGGGCGCGTCCCGTGGATGAACCGCCGGTTCCGCGCGCTCTCCCCGCGGACGAATCAGTCGACAGAGTTCTCCGCGCTCTAAAGGAGGAATCGTCTGCGCCATCACAGTCATCACAGCATGAAGGCGAGGGAACAGCTCAGCGCCAACTCGATTACGCGAACGGTCTGTTCACTCGCAAACTTTATGACCTGGCGGCGCCTGAATATCAAAAGTATCTCGACGATTATCCCGGACGCGCGGGCCGGGCGAACGCTTACTTCTCGCTGGGTGAATGCTATCGCAACCTCGGTCGCACTTCGGGCGCTCGCACAAACCTCCAGAAGGTGCTCAACGATTACGCCGACAGCGAATTCGCCGGACCGGCGGCATATGCGCTCGCCGAGATGGCGTTCGCGGACAAAGATTATGCCGCTGCGCTTCCGCTGTTTCATCGTTCTGTCGGAAAATCAAAAGAACCGGCAGTAGCGCTTTCCGCGCATTACTTCGAAGCGCGTTGTCTCGAGGCCCTTGGCCGAAAGGAGGAAGCTGCCAACATTTATGCTGAAGTTGCCGAGGCCGGAAATCCGAATCCTTTCCGCGACGACGCACGAATTACAGCAGCATCCATTTTCACAGCCCGAGGAAGAAAAATCGATGCACTGAAGGAATACGAAGCGCTGGCTAACGAAGCCCAGAAGCCGGCGTTGAAGGCGGAATCGGCCGTGCGCGGCGGCATAATCGCGCTGGATCTTGTCCAGGCCGACAAGGGCAAAATTGACAAGGCAATGGCTGACAGAGCCGAGGCTTTGCTGCGGAAAGGTCGCGCTCTCCCTGAAGCCGGAAAATTCCGGGCGATCGCGCAGGTTGGCTTACGTCGTTTGCAATATCAGGCCGGGCAATACGCGCAGTTGTTAGCAGAGTACAAAAAAGAACAGGGGAATCTGCCGGAGGCAGCCCAGGCCGAAGTGTTGCTACTCGCAGCAAACAGCCAACGGCAACTTGGTAACTCGAAGGAAGCTGAAGCGTTATATGGCCAGATTATCACGAAGTTTCCGGATCGAGAGGAAGCAAAGGATGCTGCCTATCAGCGTCTGATCAACGTGTACAACTCCGATCCTTCCGCGCTGATTTCTGCAGTCGACGAGTTTCTCGCAACGAATCCAACCAACGAACGCGCCGATCAGGCGAAACTGTTAAAGGCTGAAGCCCTTTATAAACAGCAGAATTGCGCGGAGGCAGTCCCGATTTTCGAGGAACTGCGCTCTGGTCAGCTTTCTGCCAGGTTACGCGCCGATGCTGCGTACAAATTGGGCTTGTGTCACGCGCAGATGAAAAATATCCCCGGCGTGATCGAAGCGTTCACGTACTTCGTGCAGGCGTTTCCGGATGATCCGCAAGCGCCTGCCGCGTTCGCTCAACGAGCTTTGGCTTACCAACAAGACAAGAATTACGACGCCGCGGTGGCGGATTTAAACACGATCCTCACCAAGTATCCCAAGGCGCACGAGCGAGAGGCAGCTTTGCAGTTAAAAGCTTTGATCCTCGGACAGCAGGAAAACAACAAGGGAATGGTAGACACGTTTCGTCAGCTCCTGCGAGAATACCCCAAGAGTTCTGTTGCGGCACAAGCACAATACTACATCGGCAAGGCCGCGTTTGAAGCAAAGGACTACAAGACGGCGTTGCCGGCGCTCAACGCAGCCCGCCAACTTAACAAGGAGCAATATTACAACCTGGCGTCGCTCCGAATCATGCTAAGTCAGTTTTATTTGAAAGATCGGGCTGCGCTCACGAAAGAAGTGAACAGTTTCATGGCAAACAGCCCGAACACCAATGTGCCACCGGAAGTTCTGGAGTGGCTCGGAATTGGATATTACAACGAGAAAAATTTCCAGGCCGCGGAAAAATACCTGAGCGCGCTCCGAAAAATCGATAATCCTGGCAGCGTTAAACCCGATTTCTTGTTTTATCTCGGAGACACGGCTACCAAGCTAAAGAACTTGCCTGAAGCCGAGGATGCCTTTGGCAAGTACTTGCAGACAGCGAAAGATCCGGCTGGAAAGGCGAAGGTGTTGCTTGCGCTCGGTGCGGTGAAGATCAGCGCCCATAAACCCGACGAGGCTCAGAAAATCGCCGAAGAAATCATGGCGCTGCAACCGGAGGGACGCGTCAACGCCGAAGCGCGCTTGCTTGCGGGCGAAGTACAACTGGAGCGTGGGAATTTCGATGACGCGGGTAAGGCCTTCAAGGGAGTCGCTTTGCTTTACGATGATCCGGCCATCACTCCGCGCGCGCTGGACAAAGCAGCACTCGCGTATCGGCAAGCAGGGAAAACTGACGAAGCAGACCGGTTGTCGCGAGAGCTGCACGAGCGATATCCGAATTACGCCGCCGGTGGATAGAGCAAAGAAAGGCAGCTTGGGCACCCGTCCGTAACAAAAACTAACGGCTGGGAAACCGTCATTTCTTGGAAACAGTTGTGATGCCCCACGGACCGTCACCGACTTTGATACGGCGCAATTCTTTGCGCGATTTTACATCGACAACTGAAACATCGTTCGATGCACCGTTCGCGGTGTAGAGTTTTGATCCGCTTGGATCCAGCGCGATTCCCCATGCACGGTTTCCGACGGGAATCGCCGTTGCTACTGCGTTCTTTTCGGTATCGATAACTGCAACCATGTTCGCGCGGCCTGTTGACACATAAAGCTCTTTTCCATCCCTGGCCATTACAGTGCCCATCGGCAGCGAGCCTGTTGGCAGTTCGATTTTTGATAACAATTTGTGCGAAGCCGAATCGATAACGGCAATGTAGCCGCCGTTCTCGCAAGCGGCGTACGCGCGCGAGCCGTCCGGCAGAAATGCAATCGACCGCGGCCGTCCGCCAGTCTCGATCTTTGCGACGACGCGCTGTTGATCAGGATCGATTGCGAACACCTCGCCTTTCTCTTCGCAGGTGACATAGACTTCGCCGTTCTGCGGGTTCACACCAACGCCTTCGGGTTCCTCCGACACTTTCACTTTTCCACGGGACTGCCCGGAGCCGAGATCGACAATCAAAGCGCTCGCATCATCTTCATTCGCGATAAAAGCAAACTTTCCATCTTTGCTTATCGCGAATTGCTCGGGGTCCGACCCGACATGCCAGCGATCGATCAATTTGTGCTCGACTGGGTCGATTACACCAAGCCCGTCGGCAGTTTTGTCCGCTGGCGCGCGATTTTCATCCAGACCGGGGGCCATTCGCGGCGAGCCGCTCAACGTCACAAAGAGCCGCTTGCCATCTGGCGCTGCGTGAATTCCGCGAGGTCTTTTGCCCGCTTTAAAGGTCGCGACAACGGCGTCCGTCGCTCCGTCAATGACGCTAATATCACCGGATCGTTCATTGCTGACATAAACAAAATAGTTTGGCGATTCAGCGCGCACCAGCATTGCGCCTGCAACGATCAGGCAAAGGACCAATTGGGCATTCACGCGTCACGCGTACATCGCACGCGATCTGCACGCAAGTCATCTGCTAGAGTTTAATAGTGGACGTTGAGCGCCTGCCGCGCCGTAGCCCTTGCGAAGGCGGGTTGGACGTTGGACGTTTTCCCCGTGATTCCGCACGACAAGCTTTTCATTCCAGGTCCCGTTGAAGTATCGGAAAAAACCTGGGCCGCATTTTCGCGTCCGATGATTGGGCATCGCGGCGAAGACTTTAAGAATCTTTACCGCGCGATTCATCCAGGGCTTCAGACATTATTTGGAACAAAGCAGCCAGTGTTCCTTTCCACCTCTTCGGCGTGGGGCGTGATGGAGGCATCCATCCGGAACCTGGTCGATCGCGGAGTGCTCTGCTGCATGTGCGGCGCGTTCTCGGACAAATGGTTCGACGTGGCAAAGCGCTGTGGCAAGGTGGCCGCTCCGCTCCAGGTCGATTGGGGAAAGCATATCGACCAGAAGGCGATCGACAGGCACTTGGCCACGGGAAAATTCGACACTGTCACTCTCGTCCACAACGAGACTTCAACAGGCGTGATGAATCCGCTCCCGGAGATCTGCTGTACTCTCGCCAAGTATCCCGATGTGGCGTTGGTCCTCGATACTGTCTCCTCATTCTCGGGAGTCAAAATCGACATGGATGCGCTCGGCGTCGACGTGATGCTCACCGGTGCCCAAAAGGCGCTGGCGTTGCCACCGGGTTTTTCATTGTTCTCGGTTTCGGAGAAAGCATTTGCTCGCGCAGAGAAAATCCTGAACCGCGGTTTTTACTTTGATTTCCTCGAATTCAAGAAGCAACAAGCCGAATGGATGACGCCGAGCACGCCAAGCATTGGGCACATGCACGCGCTACAATCGAAGCTGAACGAAATTTTCGAGGAAGGCCTGGAGGCACGCTTTGCTCGACACGAGCGGACGAACGCGCTCGTGCATGATTGGGTCCGCCGCACTGCCTTCGAATTCTTCGCCGAGGAAGGATTTCGCTCCAAGACGCTCACCTGCGTGAAAAACAACAAGGAGATCAACGTTCTGGAGTTGGCGAAAAAGCTTCGCGAAAAACATCATCTGGTGATCGACCCCGGTTACGGCAAAATCCGAGGAAAAACCTTTCGCCTTTCCAACATGGGCGATGAGACCGAGGAAACTGTGGCGCATCTTCTCAGCTGCCTGGATGATGTTTTGTAAACGATTAGCTATCTCATCTGCGCATCGCCCAGAAAACCACGCCACCCTCACAAATATTTCTGTTGGTTGTCGGTGACCAAGGGAACAAAGTATCGCATGAATATTCGGCCACTGATCCTGGTCTATATACTCAGGTTCTTTAAACCACTCGGGTCAATTTGCGGAGATCCTGTGGCGATAACGCAGGACGAACTTGTTCGCCGCACCCAGGAACTTTTCGACGCGGTAGTACCAGGCACAAAGGCGCCATGGCAAAAATATTTCGCCGACGACTGCATCTTCGCCGATGAAAAAGGGCGCGACTTTAACAAAACACAACTGGTAGCCGATATTACGCCGCTGCCGAAAGGTTATTCGGGCACGATCAAGATCGTGAAGCCCAAAAGCGTCATTCACGGTGACGCGGCCATTTTAAGTTACGATCTCGATGAAACCGAAACCATCTTTGGCCAGAAGCTCACTGCTCGTTATCACGTAACCGATACGTGGCTGCGACGCAACGACGCCTGGCAAATCGCCTCCAGCCAGGCAATGCGTTACTACGAAGATCCGGCTGTTGCCAGGATTGACCCGAAAAAATTCGCCGATTTCAACGGCACCTACGAGCTGGCGTCCGGTCAGACCAGACGAGTTTTTTCTGAAGGCGAAGATTTGTATGTGGAGCGCAACGGGAAACGTGAACAACTTCTGCCTGAGGGATCCGAAATCTTTTTTCGCAAAGGCGTCGAAGGCCGCATCCTATTTCGCTACGCGGATAGTGGGAAAGTGGACGCCCTGATTGATCGTCGAAACAGCGAAGACGTCGTCTGGCGCAGACTGAATTAAGCTCGAGAACATAATAGAAAAAGCTCCCGTACTGCGCGCCAGTTTTCCTCAGACGAATCGCGGGTAACGTCTTACGTGGAAATTATTCCCATCACTTATGCCAGTGATTGAAACTTCAGGCCTGACCAAGGTCTATCGCACTTATCGGAAGGAGCGGGGACTTTGGGGATCAATCAAAGGTCTGGTCAAACGCCGTTACGATGAAACGCGCGCGGCCGACCAGGTTTCCTTCAACATTGAGGAAGGCGAGTTCGTTGGTTTTCTCGGTCCGAACGGCGCGGGCAAGACCACAGTGCTGAAGATGCTTTCAGGGTTATTGAATCCAACGTCCGGCGATGCGCGGGTGCTCGGCTTTGTTCCATGGGAACGACGCAATGAAATGAAAAGGCAATTCAGCCTGCTCATGGGACAAAAAAATGCGCTCTGGTGGGATCTGCCAGCGCAAGAATCGCTCGAACTCAACCGCGCCATATACGGAATCGATCATGTACGGTTCAAAAAGGTTGTGGACGGTTTATCGGAGCTTTTGGAAGTGCAGGACAAAATGAATGTGATGGTCCGTGAGCTTTCGTTAGGCGAACGGATGAAGATGGAGCTGATTTCCGCACTCATTCACGAACCGCGCGTGCTCTTTCTCGATGAACCAACGATCGGCCTGGACGTGGTCAGTCAAAAACGGGTTCGCGAATTTCTGCGCGTCTACAATGAGGAACATCACATTGTTACGTTGCTGACCAGCCACTACATGCAGGATATCCAGGAGCTGTGTCATCGCGTACTCGTGATCGATCACGGCAAAATCTTTTTCGACGGGCCGCTGGATGAGATCGTCGACCGGTTTTCAGGATACAAGATTCTGAGTCTGACTTTCGAAAAAGAGGCGGCACGAGATCTTTCCGCCTTCGGGGAAATAACGGAACAAACGCCTGTTTCGGTGCAACTAAAGGTCCCACGCGCAAAAGTCACCGAGACCTGCCGCGAACTGCTCGAAGCCTGCGACGTGAGCGACATCAACGTCCAGGAAGTGCCCGTGGAAGAAGTGATTCGCCAACTCTTTGGCGAACGCCGCGAAAATCATCGCGCGACTGATCTTGCAGCTACACAAGCCGCTCAAGCTACCTGAGGTTGGTCGAAGCCGAACCGCCAGCAGCGTCGTTGCAATCGAGTGACTATGACACCACTTGCGGACCGGTTCGAGTGGCGCAAAGTCAACCAGTTTCCTATGAGATCGTGGGATCGCGTGATTGGGTGTGCGCTTTTTTCGTTGGTTCTTCTCTCATGTCACCTCAGCCGGGCGCCCAAATCAGACGAGGACTCGAAACAGGCGTTGCTAGCCCTGGAAAATCGGTGGCTACAGGTGGAGGACGATCCTGTGGCTCTCGAAGGTATTCTTGCTCATGATTTTCTGCACGTGGTGCCGGGGGCAATCATCACAAAGGACCAACACCTTCAGTTTCTGCGCGAGCATCCTGCCGGTACCCAACGTGCGGAGAAGCATTTCGCAGATCTGCATGTAAGGGTTTACGGTGAGGCAGGAATTGTGAATGGCGCCGTGATCCAAACGACCGAACATGGCGAGCACAAGACGCTGTTCACAGATGTCTTCGCGTATCGCGATGGCAAATGGCAGGCCGTTAGCGCACAGGAACTGCCTTTAACCGGTCCATAAGCTATCCACAGAGTTGCGCCCAATCCGATGGAACGCGGTTCGACCGCCAATTCTTACGTCTTAGAGCTTAACGGAATCTCAAGTACAGACATGCTACGCAGAATGCTTTTTTCCATTGCGTCGACAAACGTAGGGTATTGAAGAGTCCAGCCCAGCCCCCTGAGTTTCGCATTGCTAACCCGCTTGCTGGTGTCGCCGCGTTTACGTTGTCCCGTTGATTTTCCAATCGGCGGCAGTGGGCGCTTCAATCTTTGTGCCAACCAGCGATAGCATTCACTTTGCAGCATCGGTTGATCGTCAACCACGTTGTAGGTTTGAGTTTGCTGCGTTTCTCGAGTCAGCAAAAAGAAAATTGCTGATGCGATATCATCGCGGTGCGCTTGATTAAGGAAGCGATCGTTTTCCGGGTCGATGGTCGCTGTGCCGGCGAAAAACTTGCTTAGCAACGCCGACCGGCCCGGGCCGTAGATGCCAGCGAGCCGCGCGACGGTGCCGCGCCGATCGAGCACCAGCTTCTCCGTCTCCAGCAGGATTTGACCGGTGTCGCGAGCAGGCTTGGCTTCGCTTTCTTCAGTCACCCAGGAGCCATCGCGTTGCGCATAAACGCTGGTGCTACTTGTTAAGAGTAGTTTTGTTTTAGCAAATCGATCGAGCAGATTGCGAGCGCCATTCAAATAGATTTGACGGTAAGACTCGACTCCGCCGCCTCGCGAACTCGCGCAGTGAACAACAGCATCGAATGTTCCGGAGCGCTCTGCGACCTGATCGCAATTTGAAATATCGACTGTGCAAACAGGATACGGTTTGGCCGATAACGCCGCTGCGGATTCCTCAGAAGCTGTCCAGCCTTCCACATCCCAGCCTGCGGCATGGAACAAGTCCGCCGTCGCTTGACCGACATAACCGCAGCCAGCGATCAGGATTCGCGGCATCTCGCTTTAGATACCCCGCTGCGCCGCGGCACACCTTGGGCATTGCATCGGGCACGGCGACGCGCGCCTCGGCTGGGTTTTGGCATGACAGGCA
>QHPC01000166.1 GCA_003218915.1 Verrucomicrobiota bacterium | reverse complement strand
GACCACTTTCCCCTCTTGTGGTTTTTCCTTGGCGGTATCGGGGATAATGATCCCGCCTTTTTTTACTTCCTGCTCCTCGAGCGGCTGCACCAGCACCCGATCGCCGAGCGGTTTTACGTTAACTGTTGCCATAAGTTGTTATCACTCCTTTGGTTTGTTGTTGTGCCGGTGGCCCCGAAAATTTCCGGGGCCATTCGGCAAATTGTTTCCGTTATTTCTTCTTGTCGTCGTCGACGACTTCGAACTCCGCATCGACAACGTCACCCTCGCCGCGTTTACCGGCACCTTGTTCGGCACCCGGGTGGCCGCCGGTTTCAGGTCCCGGTTGAGGACCTGGCTGTGGACCGGCCTGCGCTGACGCTTGCTTGTAAAGGTCGGCGCTGACTTCCTGGAACTTGTTCTGCAATTCGTCGTAGGTCCGCTTCATTGCGTCGGCGTCGTTGCGATTGATCGCGTCGCGCACCGCAGCAATGGCGTCTTCGACTTGCTTCTTCTTGTCGTCGGAAATCTTATCGCCCAACTCTTTCAACTGCTTCTCGCATTGATAGGCGAGCATGTCGGCGTTGTTCTTGATCTCGATTGCTTCCTTGGCCTTCTTGTCCTCTTCAGCGTGCGCTTCGGCTTCACGCTGCATTTTGTCGACTTCTTCTTTCGAAAGTCCGGAGCTGCCGGTGATGGAAATCTTCTGTTCCTTCCCGGTGCCGAGATCTTTCGCCGAGACGTGCAAGATGCCGTTGGCGTCGATGTCAAAGGTAACTTCGATCTGCGGAACGCCGCGCGGCGCGGGCGGGATGCCATCGAGATGGAATGTGCCGAGCGTTTTGTTGTCGCGGCTCAGCGGGCGCTCGCCTTGAAGCACTTTGATCTCCACACCTGGCTGATTATCGCTGTACGTGGAAAAGATCTGCGATTTGCGAGTTGGGATCGTTGTGTTGCGGGGAATCATCGGTGTTGCTACGCCGCCCGCGGTTTCAATCGCCAATGTCAACGGCGTCACATCGAGCAAGAGCACATCTTTGACTTCGCCCTTGAGCACGCCGCCTTGAATGGCTGCGCCGACCGCAACCACTTCGTCCGGATTCACACCTTTGTGTGGTTCCTTGCCAATTAGATCGCGCGCGACCTGCTGTACTTTTGGCATGCGCGTCATGCCGCCGACGAGCACCAGCTCGTTGATGTCCTTTTCAGTGACCTGTGCGTCCTTGAGACACGCCTTCACAGGCGGAACGGTCCTCTGAACCAGATCGTCAGTAAGCTGTTCCAGCTTGGCGCGGGTCAGTTTCTTCTGAATGTGCTTCGGCCCGCTCGCGTCCGCTGTGATGAATGGCAGGTTGATTTCGTATTCCTGCGAGCTCGACAGCGCGATCTTCGCCTTTTCAGCTTCCTCTTTGATTCGCTGGATCGCGTCCGGCTGCTTGGTCAGATCGATGCCAGTGTCTTTTTTGAATTCGTTGACGATCCAGTCCATGATCTTCGCGTCCCAATCGTCGCCACCGAGGTGCGTGTCACCGTTGGTCGCTTTCACTTCGAAAACGCCATCGCCAATCTCCAGAACGGAGATATCGAACGTGCCGCCACCCAAATCGTAAACGGCAATCTCCTCGTCCTTTTTCTTGTCGAGACCGTAAGCGAGCGACGCTGCCGTCGGCTCGTTGATGATGCGCAAAACTTCCAGGCCCGCGATTTTGCCCGCGTCCTTTGTGGCATTGCGCTGTGAGTCGTTGAAATACGCCGGCACAGTGATGATCGCCTGCGTGATTTTTTCGCCCAGCTTCGCTTCCGCGTCGGCTTTTAGCTTCGACAAAATCATCGCGGAAATTTCCGGCGGCGAAAATGTCTTTAGCTGGCCGTTCACTTCCACTTGCACATGCGCGTCGCCATTGGCGGCCTTCACAATCTTGTACGGCACGCGTTTTTGCTCTTCGTGCACTTCATCGAACTTGCGTCCCATGAAACGCTTGATGGAAGAAACTGTGTTCTGCGGATTAGTCACCGCCTGACGTTTCGCGGCCTGTCCGACTAATCGCTCCCCGCTTTTCGTAAACGCGACGATCGACGGTGTCGTGCGCGCGCCTTCGCTGTTTTCCAAAACTACCGGGTCGCCACCCTCCATCACGGCCATGCAGGAGTTAGTGGTGCCCAAATCGATACCTAAAACTTTAGCCATATTTGAAAATTCCTTTCTGTAGCTTGCCATCGCTTAAACCGTTATTTACGAGGGATTAGTGTCGATCACTCGCTCTAAGGCTCTATCCATGCTGAGCCAATTCGACTCGATTCCAGCCTCGTTCCCATCGGTGGTCGCGTCAACGAGGCGCACTTTTTTGTAACAAACATGAAACTGCTGGTCGGGACTGTACCGCCGCTTATCTCACGAAGGTAAACACCTGTGTATACGAACCGCCCGTATTTCGGGTACTTGGTCAATTGGCCACGCAATCGGCCTCATTGCTAAACTCTAGGCAAAACTGAATTTGTGCGAACTGCTTTCGCGAAAACTTGGTTCTACGGTCGAATCTCGCAATCACAAAATGCTGGGAGCAGCAGCTGTTCCCGCAGTGGCAATCGCGGCCGCCGCGGAGATTACGTGCGTGATAAAAGAGAATTCTGTTTCGCGAAAGCGCGCATCACGATAAAATTTTACCGTGCGACAGTACCACGATCTACTCCGACTCGTACTCGAGAAGGGTCAGCCACGAACGGATCGCACAGGCACGGGAACGTTATCTGTCTTTGGTGCGCAGACGCGATTTGACTTACGCACCGATGGACCGGGATTTCCGCTGCTCACGACAAAAAAGCTGCACATCAAATCGATCGTTTACGAACTGCTTTGGTTTTTGCGCGGCGATACCAATGTTCGTTATCTCAACGAACACGGTGTGACGATCTGGGATGAGTGGGCTGACGAGACCGGCGATCTCGGTCGCGTCTATGGTGCGCAATGGCGCGACTGGCGCGGTGAAAACGGCGTGCGAGTGGATCAAATCGATAATCTGATCGCGCAAATCAAATCAAATCCGCAGAGCCGCCGCCTCATCGTGAGCGCGTGGAACCCCGCTGAGATTGACAAGATGGCGCTGCCACCATGTCATCTGCTCTTCCAGTTTTACGTGCAGGACGGCGAGCTCAGTTGCCAGCTCTATCAACGAAGCGCAGATCTATTTCTCGGCGTTCCGTTCAACATCGCCTCGTATTCACTATTTACGATGATGGTGGCGCAGGTTGTCGGTCTTATGCCGGGCGATTTCGTTCATACGTTCGGCGATCTGCACCTTTACAAAAACCATCTCGAACAGGCGCGCGAACAACTTTCGCGGGATCGCCGATCTTTGCCGCGGATGAAGCTAAATCCGGCGGTGAAAAACATTCACGATTTCAAGTTCGAAGACTTCGAACTCGTCGGCTACGACCCGCATCCGTCGATCAAAGCGCCTATCGCGGTGTAGAGAAGACTGTTGAGCAGGCGTTATGTGTTACGGCCGCTGTTCGGGCGCTGCCTTATCAACACTATTGGCGCTTGCGGTCTTCGGTCCGCGCGAGAGATCAACCAGGTCCGCCAGGATGTTGAGCGCTTCGTCGCGCTCCGGATCGATCGCCGGTGTCTTGGTGTCATCATCGGCGTTAGCGCCACCGATTAAATCCGTATCACTATCCGCATCCGAAGCAGCGCCGGGATCAACTTTGGGAGAGGTGCCATTCTTCTTCGCCTCAGCCAATTTCCCGGGATACATGATCAATTGGAGATTCGGTTTATCAACGGTATCGAGTGTTACCCGATAAATTCGCGGTTCCTCCTGATTCCGCGCCAGGCGTTCCTTCGAACGCGTTTCCTTACGCAGTTTGTCGTCCTGAGTTTCCTTTTTCCGTGTATCTTCGTTCAGCGAAATCCGATTTTCATCAAGCTTGTGGCGCAAGCGATCGATGTCCTCCATCACGTAATGAAATTCAGGATCGTTCTTAACTCGTTCCTCCGAGCGTCGCCGCAGTTGATCGATAAACAAGGAATGGCTGTCGGACCACTTCGTATATCTCGCCTTCGCGACCTCGTCATAGGGCAGGGCGTTCTTTAACGCGCCCTCGCCAAATTCCGGAAGATCGCTCAAGCTCGGCAGAACAATATCGGAAGCCACACCGTGCAGCTGCGTGGAGCCGCCTGCGACTCGATAAAATTTTTGGATCGTCAATTTCAACGCGCCGTCTTCATCAGAATGGCTGCCCAGGAGCGAAGCGAACCTCCCAATCGGAAGAATCGTCTGCACGGTTCCCTTGCCGAATGTGTTTTTGTCCCCGACGATCACGGCGCGACCATAATCCTGCAGAGCCGCCGCGAAAATTTCGCTGGCGGACGCGCTTTGCCTGCTCGTCAAAACGACCATCGGCCCGGAGTAAGCAATGCCCGGGTCCGGATTGGCCGAGACCCTGATGCTTCCGTTATAATCTTTCGTCTGAACGATCGGGCCAGATTTCAAAAACAAGCCCGTGAGCGAGAGGGCTTCCTCCAGCGAGCCGCCCCCATTTCGCCGCAGATCAATAACCAAACCGGCGATGTTTTCTTTCTTCAGCCGCTTGAGCAATGCCAGCACGTCGCGCGTCGTGCTTTTCTGGTGCTTGTCCATGTCGGCATAAAAAGAAGGAAGCGTAAGCCATCCGAGTTTGATGGGATCGCCGTTCTCGTCTTTTCTAATAATGATATCGGCGCGGGCTTCCTGGTCTTTCAGCTTAATTTCATCCCGGACAAGCTCGACATTTTTCCGGCGCGACGGATCCGTTGCGTCTGACGGAATCACCAGCAAACGCACATGCGTGCCTTTCTTGCCGCGGATCATTTCGACAACTTTGTCCAACCGCATCTCGCGAACATCGACATAATCAGCCGGACCCTGTGCAACGGCAGTGATCCGGTCGCCGACCTTGAGTCTCCCGTCCGACTGCGCCGGCCCGCCGGGAACGAGGCTTTCAATTTTCGCGTACCCATCTTCCGAACGAAGCATGGCGCCGATACCGACGAGCGAGAGACCCATGTTGATGCTGAAATTTTTCATGTCGGCTTTGCTCAGATATTCCGAATGCGGGTCATATGCCTGCGCGAGAGCATCGAGAAAGAGCTTCATTTGCTCGTCCCTGTCTTCCTCGTGAACGTTGCGGGCGAGGCGATCGTAGCGGAGTGCAACCAGTTGCGGAGCGGGCTCGATGGGATGTTCGCTCAAATGTTCCTGTAAGAGCTCGTTGCTGATCCGACCGCGCCAGAGTTGATCGGCTTCCGCCTCATCTTTTGGCCACGACGATTTTTGACGGCTTAGTTCGACCGTCGCGTTGCTCTTGAAGTCGATCGGTTGCTTCAATAGCTCTTTTATTTTAGCGACACGATCGTCCACACGTTTGGTATAGAGAGCATAAAGGTCGTAAGCAGGTTTGAGGTTGCCGAGCAGGACGTCCCCGGCCATTGAACTGCCATACTTCGCAGTCAGCTCATCAACGTCCTTCTGAGTAAAGAAGAGATGGCTGAAGTCGAGCATTTCCAGATACGTCTGCAGAAATTTTCTCGAAACTTCCTCATTGAGCTTTTGACGTGTGTAATGGCCCTCCTCCAGGAGACGGCCGACCGACATGGCAACCGTTTCTCTCGACGCCGCCATGACTGGCGGAGCCGCGATCGTGGCCGTTAACAGAATAGCGCAAAGCGCTAATGATCGTTGCAAAGATGATCTCATCGGTGAAAAGAAGAGTTAATTACGTTCGCAGATTTCAGCATGAAGCGCAAGGCAACGAGACGAAGATCGGCATGTAAAGTAGAACATGAGACAATCGGCAGCCGGGAACATTCAAATATTCGTAAAAGCTCCCGGCTCCAGCTGTAGCCAAATCCCGTAACAATCTCCAATGAATTACAAGCAGTTCTGCGGTGGCATCTTTGAAACGAATTGTTACCTGCTTGAAGCGCCACAGGGCTGGATTCTTTTCGACGCACCCGAAGGTTCCTGCGAATGGGTCCGGTCACTGGGGGTTGATCCTAAGCTTTTGCTTCTGACACATGGGCACGTCGATCACGTACAGGACGTGGCCAGGATTAAGATGCAGTTTGATTGTCCAATCGGCTGTCACTCGCTGACTGCGCCGATGATTTCGGACCGGGAGTTTTTCCGCAGCTTCGGCTTCGAACTGGAGATCGAGCCTGCGAAACCTGATCTTTTGATCGAAGAAACGCCCAGCCGGGAATTTCTCGGCGCACAATTCCAAGTACTCGAAGTTCCGGGGCATTGCCCGGGCAGCCTTTGTTTCTTTTCGCCGAAGGATCGATTGCTTATTGGCGGCGACGTCCTGTTTGCCGGCAGCATCGGCCGCGGCGATTTGCCGGGCGGAGATATCGATCTGTTAGTACAAGAAATCAGGAGAAAATTATTTCCTCTCGGCGATGAAGTCACAGTACTCCCAGGGCACGGGCCGCCAACGACGATCGGAACCGAGCGTCGCGCCAATCCTTTCGTCGGCGTGGAGTAACGCCAACACTGGCGTCCTCCTGAACCTGAGACTCTCGAGGCTAACCACTGGGCGCGTCGATCTCATCACATCGGCTCGCCTTGCTTCTCATCGGCTGGCTAGCCGATCGAATTGATACGGTCGCGCCGTTGGCTTCTGTTTTGACCGGGGGCGCAGCAAATGGTCTTTATAGTGTCGCGGGGGCACTCCTCACTCTATGCACTCCTGCATTGCGCGGTGCGCTCCGGGCATTGGCATGGGCAGTCTGGGCAAGCGGCTTTGCTCTAACGATCTTTACCATTTCCGGCTCTGTTTTCGCCATGGTAATTTCGACCTCCGCTTTGATGACATTGCTGTGCCCATGGGTTGCAGCATTTGGGTGGCAACTTACTCGAGAAAAAACAGAGAGTGCCCGCGCTCTCCCGTTACACGCTTAGATCAGACGAGCCTGGATCGGCGAGAAGAGAAGCGAGCGGCTTGAGGTCGTCGATCTTTCCCACGATCCCGCGCAGCGAGCGCACAGCTCTCGGAATGTATTGCAGAAAATGCTCGTGTCCCCTGACCAGGCCCAGAAACCCATAAGCCCCCAGCGCCTGCATCATGCGTTGCATCGCGCATAATTGCAGGGTGTCGTCGAACTGCCCGTTAACTCTGCGCCCGTTGTCAGCCTGTTTTTGCCGGTAATAACCAATCAACTCAGATCGCTCTGCGGCTGAAAGGTCGACATACGGATCAAAAAGCAATGACGCCAGATCATATTCAGCCAACCCCGGCCGCATTCCTTGAAAATCAATCAGGTTAGCCTGCCCATTCTGGATAATGATATTTTGCGACTGAAAATCGCGGTGAACCAAAACCCGTGGCAAACTCGCGAGGCGTTTTGCGATTTCGCGCAAACTGGGAAGGGCTGCCAGGTCCTTGCGTGTTGACTCGCTAACCTTGAAATAGCGGCCAAGGCAATTGTTGAAAAAGTATCGCTGTTCCCAGCGGTAAAGCGTGGCGTTAAACTCGGCGGGCAAATGCTCTTTCATTTCCACGCACACGGACTCCGGCAGGCGATGAAGTTTGATAATTTCATCGAGCGCTGATTCGTAAAACGCGCGGCGGACGAGCCAACTGTCGTGCCGGTAACCGTAAAGGTCGCGCTCACCCAAGTCCTCGATCCAGATGAGGCCTTCCGCCGCATCGTGAAAATAAATTTTTGGTGCCCGGATTCCATGGGCCTCCAGAAATTTCGCGATCTCGACGTAATGCCGATTTTCTGCGCGCTCCAGATTGTACTTAACCAGGATCAACGTTTGGTTCGGCGAGCAACGTATTCGGTAGAATTTCCGATCGGACCCGCCTTTTTCAATCGGGCGAATTTTTACATCGGCCACGTCCAGAAGCGGAAAATGCATCCGCGTCCGGCGAAGAAGAAATTCGGTCCTCATACTAGATGTCACTGTTACGATGGATGCCGCTGATCTTTTTTTGGGAGCGGACAATACAACCATGAAGCTGACTTTTGGAAGCAATTTGTGCGTCCGGCCACAAAATTGTGTCTTCAAGGACGACGCCTGCTCCGACCTGGCAATTTTCTCCAACGACTGAGCAGCCGCGGAGCTGTGCGCTCGGATCAACTGTAGCTGACTTCGCGACGCGCTCCGGCCACTCCCGTGTTGTGATGTAATGAGGTATCCAATGTTCTCTCAAAATCACACGATGCACGTCGAGATACGCAGCACGCGAGCCAATATTGAACCATTTTCCGTCGTTCATTACCAGGCCGCCGATCTTACCACCTTTGCCTATCCAATCCGCAACAATTGGAATGAACGAAATTTTTTGTTGCGGCGGGATTCGCTGGAAAATCTTCGGATTCCAAACAGCGACGTTCGCGAAATCAAGACCCCCCGTGGTACCGTAGCGATTTGCGATATCCACAACTCGGTGATCGCGTAGAGCCACCTCCGAAGCCAAACCTGTTTCACGCAACGCGAGCGTGACATCATTCCCACGGCGGAAATGTTCGTCGATTAAGGGCTGCAGATTGATATCGGTCAAAATGTCGCCGCTGTAAGTCAGGAATGGATCGCTGCCAAGATAGCGTTCCACATTCTTGATTCCGCCGCCCGTCTCGAGCAAATCCGGCTCGTGAATCAGCGTGATTGAATGCCTCGCGTAACTGTTCTCGGCAAAAAAAACCCGAAACAATTCCGGAAGCCTGTGGGTGTTGATGATGAACCTGCTCACTCCGGCGTCTATCAAATGATCGAGCGCGAAAGTGATCAGCGGTTTTTGAAAAATCGGTACGAGCGGTTTGGGGAGGTCATCTGTCAACGGACGCAAACGGGTGCCGCGTCCGGCGGCCAAAATGAATGCCTGGGTGATTTCCTTCATCAGCAGAAAAACGAGAGATTCCTCGACTTCGCTCGGAATGACAAGAAAAGCGGACGCAAACGAATGCCGAGGCCGGCAGCGAGAACGAAAACTTGAGTGATTGTGTTCATCGCGCGACAGACTCGGTTAAGGCCGAAGAAAAACTGTTTGAAGCGCGATTAACTCAATCGCGTGGAGTTTCCAGCGAATCCGTCACCCGCAATCTATTCACAACAAGGTCGTCGATTTCGAGCTGCTTGATTTTCGCTCGACCAATGACAAGGCGACCAATCGCAACGACGCCCAATGCAAGCGCCCCAACTGCCAGCGCACCTAGCGCGAAAGCTCCGATGCTCTGCGCCCCGATCGCCAACGCGCGAATGCGCATTGACTCGAGATCATTCGGTTCTGCCTCGTGCATACTGTGGTAAATTGTCCGCAAGCTTGATCCACGATATTCGATCCTCCGTCCAAATATGGTCGGCTGGAGCAACGATTTTGGGCTGATCGAAAGTGGCAGCAGTGACATCGATTTCGTCGGCATCGGGCTGGCTCACGAAAGTCAGCGCGCTGCCGCACGTCGCGCAGAACGAGCGGACGCGCCCGGCCCACACAATTTCGCGCGGTTCGCCCTTGGTAAATTGAAAATTGTCCCGCCGGAACGAAGCCCATGTCGCAAATGCGGCGCCGGCACTCTTGCGACAATCTTCGCAATGGCAATGCGTGACGTTGTAAGGCTCACCGATGCCTTCGTATCGAATAGCGCCGCACAAGCAACCGCCGCGAATGGTCTTTGGCTCCGTTTCCATCACTAATTACAGGGCAACCGCGCGGTTACTCAGTAATACTAGTAGGTGAAGTTAGGGCCAGCGGAACGCCGCCAACTGATTCGCTGCCAGGGAAGTTCACGCTGCTGTAAATAAAGCGTGCGCGTGCCAAAATCGATGATGCCGTGGTGACGGCGCAGCGTTTCCGCACCAAGCAGCCCGGCAACCGGCGGAGAACCTTCCAACAACCCGTCGTGAATTAATCCTTCCATATCGATCACGCCTACGTCCTTACCAGTGATATTGACCGAGCCCACTGACAGATTGCGAATCTTCGCCACGCGGAGCCCACGATCCTTCAGGTTCACAGCCGAAGAACTATACTGCGTCTCGCGGGTGGCAATTCGCATTCGCCTAACGAAAGAACGATGCAAGAGCGTCGCGAACGAACCCGTATCGACCATGAACTTGGCAGGTTTCCCATTGATCGAACCATTGACATACAAATTAAAACCGTCGCTTACTTGAATCGGAACAGCTTTCAATCCGCGCCGGTCGAAACTAGGAACATCACCCAAAGCGTCGGGGTCGGTCTTTAAGATGAGCAACTGCCGTTGACAATCCAGCACCGCCTGGGTTGGAAAAAGGATATCCGCTCCAATGATTCCGTCGATTTGCTCTTCGTGGACCAGTCGCGCGGCGCGAGCAGAGTTGCCCAGATCCACAGTAACCAGTGGCTCATCGACCAGAGTTAGCCCTCCGAGCCGCAGCTCGCGCGCAATGGCCACGTTGTTGAATGCGCCGTTGATCTGAATGCGCGACGGCAGATTCGACTTGGCGGTGATTGGCTTGAGCCGAAAAAAATTGCGACGATTCACAGCGATTGCGCTCACCGGCGCACCACTATCGATGGTGAGCCAGGCCTCTCTGCCGTTGATAAAAGCGCGCACCATCAAATGATTTTGACGGGAGCGCACGAGCGGGATTGCTACGAAGCGCGTGTCTACTCGCGCGTAAGTGACCTGCGGCATGGCAGCCAACGCGGCAACCAGCACCGCCATAGCGAACGAAATCGACAAAAACGTCCGGCTCCATCGCTGCGGGCTTGAACACGTCACGGGGCGTGAGATTAACACGGTTCCTTTTACGTGAAAGTAATTTCGCGCTTCTACGATTGACTGCTTGGCAAATAGTAAACCGAGTGTTTTATCATTGCGCGGCACGCCTGAGTGATGATTTACTCTCCGCCGAATGCAACCGCCCCAAATGACGACGGCGACTGAAACACCTGTAGCCGATCAAAAATTCGTCAGGGGACTCGGGCTGCTCGATTCAACGATGCTGGTCGCGGGCTCGATGATCGGCTCGGGAATTTTCATTGTGTCAGCGATCATCGCACGGCAGGTCGGTTCGCCCGGTTGGCTGCTGGTTGTTTGGATTGTGACCGGTTTGCTGACGCTGATGGCC
The DNA here is from genome assembly GCA_003218915.1 of Verrucomicrobiota bacterium. Lineage (GTDB taxonomy): Bacteria > Verrucomicrobiota > Verrucomicrobiia > Chthoniobacterales > UBA10450 > Udaeobacter. The sequence goes on along the minus strand of QHPC01000166.1, from coordinate 14,666 downwards.
GCGCTGTCTTACGGCGAGCTGGCGGCGATGATGCCCAAGGCAGGTGGCCAGTACGTTTACTTGCGCGAAGCCTACAGTCCGCTCTGGGGTTTTCTCTACGGCTGGACGCTGTTTTTAGTGATTCAAACCGGCACAATCGCTGCGGTGGCGGTTGGGTTCGCGCGCTACAGTGGCGTACTTATTCCGTGGTTTTCTGAATCCAACTATCTCATCCCGCCGATCCGCTTTGGTGGCTGGTTTAGCGGATACGCTGTTTCACTTTCTACCGCGCAGTTTCTCGGTCTGGCGATGATTGCGCTGCTGACCTTCATGAACACGCGGGGATTAAATCTCGGTAAACTTGTCCAAAATATTTTTACCACAGCCAAAACGGGCGCCCTCATCGCGTTGGTCCTGCTGGGAATCATCGTTGGCGTGAAGTCCGGAGCGGGTACGGAAAACTTTCGCGATTTTTGGACGTTACGAGGCGGGTTACAAGATGTGGGAGCCGGACTCACCGCTGCCACCGCATTCGGTCTCTTCGTCGGCATCTGCGTTGCACAAACCAATTCCCTTTTCTCGGCGGACGCTTGGAACAACATCACCTTTATCGCCGGAGAAGTGAAGGAACCGCGGCGCAACATCCCGTTATCACTCGCGTTTGGTACGCTTCTTGTTATCGGACTTTATCTGCTGGCGAATGTGGCTTATCTGGCAACGCTTCCGTTCGCCTCGATCCAAAACGCGCCGAGCGATCGCGTCGCATCGGAAACGGCAAACGTAATTTTTCCCGGCGCCGGAGCGACGATCATGGCGGTCGCAATTATGGTTTCGACGTTCGGTTGCAATAATGGCCTGATCCTTGCGGGCGCCCGCGCCTATTATGCGATGGCGCGCGACGGTCTTTTTTTCCGGCGCGTGAGTGAGTTGAACAAAAACCATGTCCCTGCCTGGGGCCTCGTTATTCAAGGAATCTGGGCTGGAATACTGGTGTTGCCGCGCACCGTGAAACCGGATGGAAGTTACGGCAATCTTTATGGAAACTTGCTCGACTACGTCATTTCGGCCGCACTAATTTTTTATATTCTCACAATCGCAGGATTGTTTTTGCTGCGGTGGAAGCGGCCACACGCCGAGCGTCCATACAAGGCGTTTGGTTATCCAGTTGTACCTGTTCTCTACATTGTCGGAGCAGCCACAATTCTTCTCGTGCTTTTCATTTATCAAACCGCGACGACCTGGCCGGGATTGTTGATCGTGATTAGCGGCGTGCCGATCTATTTCCTTTGGAAACTTCTTGGAAAAAAATCATCGCCAGCTTGACTTGCTTCGCTCATCCCAAGTAGCACAACCAAAACCACCTTCGCCCATGAACGTATTTCGACGAAAAAGCGTTACGCAACTTCAAGCTGACGCACTGACCGACGATCGCCTGAAAAGGGCGCTTGGCGCGACCAACCTCACGGCGCTCGGCATCGGTGCAATCATTGGCACGGGCATTTTTGTGCTGACCGGCACCGTCGCGGCACAGAACGCAGGCCCAGCGGTAATTCTATCGTTCGTGCTGGCGGGCGTAGCCTCGATCTTTGCAGCGCTGTGCTATAGCGAGTTTGCGTCGCTGGTGCCAATGGCCGGCAGCGCGTACACCTACGGCTACGCGACCCTCGGCGAACTTTTCGCGTGGATCATCGGCTGGGACTTGGTTCTGGAATATGCCCTCGGCGCGGTCACAGTCTCTATCGGTTGGTCAGGCTACGTCGTCTCGTTTCTGCGCGACATTGGTATTCATATCCCGGCCCAGCTATCGGCGGCGCGCGGAACGCTCATTACTTTGGCGGACGGAACGCAAGTTACGGCCATCTTCAATCTGCCAGCCGTCATCATTATCGCTATCGTTACGCTGCTGCTGGTGATCGGCATTCGCGAATCGGCGACAGTCAACAACGTAATTGTGTTTGTAAAAGTGGCGGTGGTGCTGTTGTTCATCGTCGGCGCGGCTCACGCGGTCAATCCCGCCAACTGGCATCCGTTTATTCCGCCGAGCACCGGTACGCGCGGACATTTTGGCTGGAGCGGCGTCATGCAGGGAGCTGGGATTGTGTTTTTCGCCTACATCGGGTTCGATGCTGTCAGCACAGCAGCGCAGGAAGCCAAAAATCCCAAGCGCGATATGCCGATTAGCATCATCGGCTCGCTGTTGGTCTGCACCGTTCTGTACATCGCGGTGTCGGCTGTGGCGACTGGCATCGTCCCGTACCTGCAATTAGATGTCCCGGATCCAATTGCCGTAGCCGCCGACCACGCAGGGGTGGGCTGGATGGCTTCGCTAATCAAGCTGGGGGCCATCGCGGGCCTCAGCTCGGTCATTCTGGTGATGCTGCTGGGCCAGTCGCGGATTTTCTGGACCATGGCTGACGACGGGTTGCTTCCGAAGTTTGTGAGCAGGATTCATCCAAAATTTCGCACGCCGTGGATCACGACGATAGCCACAGGAATCGTTGTCGCCTGCTTTGCAGCGGTCTTCACTGTGCGCGAAGCTGGCAGCCTCGTTTCGATCGGCACACTGCTGGCGTTCGTAATCGTCTCAATTGGAGTTCTTGTGCTGCGGCTGCGCGAGCCTGAGTTGCCGCGCACATTCAAGACTCCGGCCGTGTGGTTGGTGGCACCGATGGGTGCGCTGTCGGCGCTTGCTCTTATGATCTCGCTGCCGTGGCTAACCTGGGAGCGATTGATTTACTGGTTTGCGTTTGGTATCGTGATTTACTTCGGTTACAGCGTTTACAACTCCAAACTCGGTCCGCGCAGGATCGCCGGCGAGACAGGCTGGTCGCGCGCGTTGAAAATCGCCGGTGTGATCTGGATTGTATTCGGCTCGCTCGGCTCAATCTTGTGGCTGGCGCGTTATCGCATGGAATACATCCCGGGCCCACTCGGCATTGTCATCGGCGCGGCTGGGTTCGTGCTCGCGTGGAGTCTGGGCGCGTTGCTAAACTTGGTTGCTCAAGTTTCCGATCATACACATGCTCGGCACTTGATGATGGAAACGCCAGGCGAGAGCGGGAAATAGCAGCAATCCCCCGATAGTAGCGCATCGGCATTGAGAAATGCCCCGCTGACAAATCTCAGAGAGACAACAGGCTTTAAGATCCAGCTGAGGTCCAGTCGACTTTGAACCCTCGCGATGGACTGGTTGCGCTTGGCTTGAGTAGCACTTCGGCCTCCTTCCGGAGCTTTTCGCTATCGAGCCGATTGAAACCGCGCCGTGCATCGGCGAGTTCGGACAGTGCAACGCCTGCTCCCCGGAGAATTTTGCGCTCTTCGGGAGATAACTTGTCGTATCTTCCGCTACTCACTGCGTGCGTTTGAAATCGAGAGATTACGGTGGTCAATGCATCGTCATTCGCTCCGTACAACTCAACAAGTTGTTGAAAACTGAGATGGAACGGAATCGTAGCTAGATCCACATTCTCCGCTTCGGATATTTCCGCGGGCGGGATCACAATCTCATTCGACGTCGCCACCGAATTCCAGACGTCAGCGGGCTGGTAATATCCAATCTCAATCCGACAAGCACGATGCCGTTGCGACATTGTAACATAATGCATTCCCGCCATTGGTTCGATAACCGCTTCTTTCTCCTTCAAACCGTCTGCACAATGAATTCGGAGATGAACCTGTCGATCAATAGGCGCGGCTTTTTTGAAAATCGATGGCCAATCAACATTCCAATATGCGAAAATTGTCCAAGGATCGCGCGCAATAGCCAGAAGACGCGGTGCATCATGAAAGCGCGGCAGTCCCAGGCGATTACCCAAATCGTGTGACTCCTCGGTTTCTGCGAGAGGCACGACCGGTTTCCTTGAAATGTGGAATGTTTCTCTCGCCTTCATCTCCGATAAACTTGACCCAAATCGACCATAAAGGCCAACCACAGATTTCGTGGCGAAAAGTTCGATTGCCAACAATCCGTCCAGGTCTTTTTGGAACTTTTCCGCGCCTTTTTGCGCGTTTAACGCATAGTTCTCGGGTAATTGGGAAAGGCATGAGCGCAAAAATCGTCGGTCTCGAAGAACTTTCGGAGCGCAGCAAGCAGTTGCAGGCTGCCGGGAAAAAACTGGTAGCGACAAACGGATGCTTTGACTTGCTGCACGTCGGACACGTGCGCTACTTGCAAGCTGCACGCGCCCTGGGCGATTTGTTAGCGGTCGGCTTGAATGGAGATCGCTCGGTCCGCGAATTAAAGGGAAAGGGACGTCCCATTACCGCCGAGCGTGATCGCGCGGAAATTCTCGCGGCCCTACAGTGCGTGGATCTCGTCACAATTTTTCCCGAACTGCGTGCGACGCAGTTTATTGCTGCAAGCCATCCTGCCATTTATGTGAAAGGTGGCGACTACACCTCAGAAACGCTCAACGAAGAGGAGCGCACAGTTTTGAAGGAGATCGGCGCCGAAATTCGCATCATTCCATTTGAGGCAGGCTATTCGACTTCGAGCCTGCTCGAACAAATATGTGAGAACAAGCCTTGAAAGTTGTGGCGCGCTTCCCGCAATCGATGTCCATATATCGCCAGGGGTAGGATGAATCAGTGAAACGGCTGCCAATTGGAATTCTTGGGTCAGGAAAAGGAAGCAATTGCCGGGCAATTCTCGAGCGTATCCGCTCAGGCGACCTGGCAGCGGAAGCACGTGTTGTAATCTCAGACGTCCTGGATGCGCCAATCCTCGACATAGCGCGGGAGTTTTCCGTTGCTAACGCATTCTTGCCGTCTGGCCAGTTTCGCACCCGGTTAGAGCCGAACGTGGAAAACGAGCTCGTAAATATGTTACGCGAGGCCGGTGTTGACCTCGTGGTTCTCGCCGGGTTCATGCGCGTGCTGCATGCGCCGATGCTCAAAGCGTTCCCACGACGTATCATCAATATCCATCCATCGCTTCTGCCTAAATTTCCCGGACTCGAAGCTTGGAAACAGGCGCTCGCCACGGGCGAAGAGGTAAGCGGCTGCACGGTGCATTACGTGGATGAGAAAATCGACCACGGTGAGATCATCGCTCAGCACGAAGTGCGGATCCTGCCTGATGACACGCCCGAAAGCCTGCATGCGCGAATTCAAATCGCCGAGCGCGAGTTATACCCGGCTGTGATCGCGGAATTTTGCGAAAGATATCGAGCAACAGGCTTATAATTTCCGAATCCAGCGTGCCAGTCGCGGGCTACAGTTCATCCACCGCTTAGACATGTTCTGCTTTTTGCTCACGGCTCAGCACTTCTTCCAACGCACCCGTCGGTTTTTTCTGCTCATAAAGCACGGCGTAAACCTGATCAATTATCGGCGTCTCGATCTTCAACTGGCGTGCGCACTCAAAAGCGCTCCGCGCAGTGGGAATTCCTTCAGCCACCATCTTCATGGATTGGGTGATCTGCATGAGTGATTCGCCTCGCCCGAGACGTTTGCCGACCGTGTGATTGCGACTGCGCTCACTATAACAAGTCACAATCAAATCGCCCGCGCCGCTCAATCCATAGAAAGCTTGCGCAGTTCCTCCCATGGCAACTCCCAGGCGCACCAGCTCGGCCAACGATCGCGTTACTAAGGCCGCCTTGGAATTGTCGCCCAACCCGAGCCCATCGCTGATCCCCGCCGCGACAGCGAACACATTTTTCAAAGCGCCGCCCAGTTCGATGGAAGTGACCTCCTGGCTGGTATAAACACGGAAGCGCGGACTCCCCAGGATGCCTTGCAGGCTCGTTGCGCACTCAGCTTTGTTGCAGCCAATCACGGTCGCAGTCGGGAAGTTTTGTACGACCTCTGCCGCGAGATTCGGACCCGATAACACCGCGACCTTCTGATCTGGAAAAAGCTCGCTTAGGATCTGACTCATCCGCATCCCGGTACCGTGCTCGATCCCTTTCACGCAACTCAGTAGGACCGCGCGAACATTCCCAATTACTTCTCGCAGCTGGGTTGCAACCTTTCGTAGCGCTGTGGATGGCGTCGCGAAAACGATCAAATCCGCGCCGATGCAATCAGTGAGCTCGGACGTGACACGCACCGATCCAGGTAATTTGAGCCCGGGAAGATAGTCACTGTTCTCGCGCGTTTCTCGCATGCGCGCCACGCGATTGCCGTCATGGCCCCAAAGCGAAACCTGACGCCCATCTTTGCCCCACAACCAGGCCAAAGCTGTCCCCCAACTGCCAGCCCCGAGAATTGCTGTTTCGCCAATTTTCACTTTCGAGTAAAGCGCGGCTCCGTTCCACGCATAAGCCGCGAAAGATTTGAACGATGACGCCAAATCACAACTGCCGCGAGACAAACCGACGAATAGAATAACAACTTTCCTGTGGTTCGACTTAGCCAGGTTGTCACCAAAATTATGCGGAGCCAACCCGAAAAGCGCCCCGGCTGAAGTGGCGACACCTTTCCCCCCCTTGAAGCGTAGCCACACGGGAAAAGAATGCCCGAGCACACTCGATATCGCAGCGACGATTCCAAACATCTCTGGCGAGTTCCATTCCGGCTGCAATCGTGTAGCGATCAAGATCGACATCTTCACGGCAGTGAAACCTTTCAAGAAATCAGCGGCGAAAACGGGATAGCCATAACCCTTTCCGAGCGTTCGCGTAACGTTGGTCGCGCCGACGTTGCCACTACCGTAGCTCCGAATGTCGATTCCTGCGATCCGACCTGCGAGATAGCCGAATGGGATCGATCCCAAGAGATAGCTCCCGATCACTACAACGGCGAACGTGAGCATGGAAACCTTATCCAGAATTAACGGTCGTATCCACAGCTGACATACTACGTAAGTTATTCTTAGATAACCATATAGATATTATTGAAACATCAGCCGGGGTGATCCCACTTATTCGAGCTTGATTGCCGCGCCGCATAACCCTGGTATTTGAAATCTGTTTCGGCCAACTGCCAGATTGCGATCGGCACGAGAGAAAGAAGGTCGAATGGCAGGAGTGTGGCATTAAAGTCGGGTCTCCTGAACAATTGCGAGATCGAGACACCATTGAGCTTGGTTTGAGTGGCTAACAGACGGGCTTGGTCCAAAAGTCGTGTTTTTTCCTTATGCCGAACCCATCGTGCCGGGTTCACTAATCCCGAGTTGAATGCAAGGCTCGTTAAACGCTGATCGGCGTTGTCATGTCGCAAAAACAGTCGATCCTCGGCCCGGCTTGTAAACATACGATAAGGCTCTTCTGTGCCCTTGGTGACGAGGTCATCGATAAGAACTCCAATGTACGCTTCGTTACGCTCCAGCATCAGCGGAGAACGTCCTTGAATTTTCAGTGCAGCGTTAGCTCCTGCAACCAAACCTTGAGCCGCCGCCTCTTCGTACCCCGACGTTCCATTAACCTGCCCGGCAAAATACAACCCATCGATCAGCTTCGTTTCGAGGGTCGAGAAAAGCTGGGTCGGCGGAAAATAGTCGTATTCCACAGCGTAGCCCGGACGCATTATCTCAGCTCGCTCCAAAGCGGGGATCGAACGTAGAAATTCAAGTTGAACGTCGTATGGCAAACTCGTCGAGATCCCGTTTACGTAATATTCCCTCGTGTGGCGGCCCTCGGGCTCAAGGAAGAGTTGGTGCGATGTCTTATCTGAGAATTTTACAATCTTATCCTCAATGGACGGGCAGTAGCGGGGTCCGGTGCCTTTGATCTGTCCGGCATAAAGTGGGGACCGATCGAGATTCGCCCGAATGATCTCGTGGGTCCGCTCGATGGTATGAGTTATCCAGCAGGGCATTTGTTCCACGTGGAACTTTCCTTTGCAAACGCGGTTCAGCGTAAAGACATCTGCTTCACAGTCGGCAATTTCATCGTCATAAAAGGAGAAGGTCGGCGGTGGCTCGTCCCCCAGTTGGATTGCGCATCGGGAAAAATCAATCGAGCGCGCATTTAAGCGACACGGGGTGCCAGTCTTGAATCGTCCAACCTGGAAGCCTAACTGTCGAAGATTATCACTGAGACTCGAACTGGCATCGGCCATTCGTCCTCCAGGCTTGGTAGCTTCACCAACATGTAGGAGACCTCGCAAAAATGTCCCTGAAGTGATCACGACGCTTCGGGTAGCGATTATCAGTCCCAAATCGGTTTCCACCCCGACGACCCTGCCATCCTCGACAAGAATGCGTGAGACAGTTCCCTGTTTAAGGTCAAGATTGTCTGCCGACTCCAAATTGGCCTTCATGCGAAATTGATAAGCCTTCTTGTCGCACTGTGCCCGCGGCGCCCGGACCGACGGTCCTTTCGTTCTGTTGAGCATTCGAAACTGAATCCCTGTTGCATCGGCATTTAGGCCCATCGCGCCGCCCATGGCGTCTATCTCCCGGACAATATGGCCCTTGGCTAGGCCACCGATCGCCGGGTTACAGGACATTTGCCCAATTGTGTCCAGGTTTTGCGTTAACATCAAAGTCCGGCATCCGATCCGCGCGGCGGCTAGTGCCGCTTCGATTCCGGCATGGCCGCTCCCGACAACCAATACTTCGTATTCTGTCGATAGCTTACAACTCATAATTTACGTAACGACTTGATAGTTAGCTATTTAGTTCTATATGCTGCTTTGCATTCGCTTTCTGTCTCGGTCCTGTCGAATTGTGCGAGGTCTGTATTGCCGCGTATGCCATGCGGCCGAGTACTACCAGAAGTAATGCCGTCGTCACAAACGCGCCTCCCCATATCCAATACTCAATCATACGAGGATAACTTTTCCCGCGCATAATGCGTACTGCGAGCTGACCAAGCGTGCCGGCATAAACGTACAAAAAAAGACCAGGCGCCCGCCCGATCGACGCCCAAAGCATGTAGCTGCCAAAGGGGATTCGCGTTATACCGTAGAAATAATTCAGCAAACTAGTCGGGAAAAGTGGATGCAGTTGACTCAACAGAATAATCTTCCAGCTCTCGCGCTCCACCGCAGGTCCCAATGCGCGCAGCGTTGCGTTACGCGAAAGTTTCTGTTGAAACCAACGCCTGGCAATCCATCGGCTTAACGCAAAGGAAACTGCTGTAGCAACAAGGTTACCCACCAGCACGATTAAAAATCCCCACCACAATCCAAAAAAGAAACCTCCGCCGACAGCAAGAATGCCACCGGGAAGCAGAAGGATATTACAAGCGGCGAAAAGCAGGGGATAGCAAACGGCTCCCCATGCACCCCAGCTCATGACACGCTGTTGCGATGCCTCGATAAAACTGACGATCGGAAGGAAGCGCGAAAGCACGATTGCGATTACAATCGCAATGACGAGCGCTCCAACTTGCCAGCAAATCGCGCGGCTGACCTTCAGCATGCGGAAATTCTGCTCGCGTCACTGGCTTCGCGCAAATCTCGTCGGCTGCGTTTTCGAGCCTGGAAGTCCGTCTTGCCTAACTAGACACTTACTAGACGCTCGAGGGCTCTGGATTCCGGCGACGCGGAATACCAAGACTATCAAAGATTACCCGTGTGGCGTCAGAACGGTTGAGTGTATAGAAATGAATGCCGGCAACAGCGTTGTCCAGAAGATCGTGGCATTGTTCTATCGCGAAATGAAGGCCGACGCGCTTGACCATCTCTGGATCGCTTTGGCAACGCTGCAGGGCGCGCAGAAGCTTTGCAGGGAACCGCGCCCCGCCAGCTAGCTCGGCGATACGTTTGAATCCGCCGATGGAAGTAATCGGCATAATGCCGGCGACAATAGGGATTTGAATGTTCGCGAGTGCACAGCGTTCGCGAAAATCTAGAAGGTCGCGGTTATCGAAAAATAACTGCGTGACGATGTAGTCGGCGCCGGCGTCTACTTTCGCTTTGAAGTAATCCATTTCGACCAACCGATTTGGTGTCGCGGGATGTCCTTCAGGAAAGCCGGCCACGCCGATCCCGAAACCGCGGCGGTCCGGATGGGTGCCGGACTCATTGAATCGGCGAATGAATTTGACCAAATCGATTGCATGTTGGAACGAGTCCCGCGATTTGTCGTAAGCAATTCCAAGCGGCCTATCGCCGCCCAGCGCGAGAATGTTCCCAATCGCGGACTTGGCATATCGAAGGAGAATCCGTTCGATCTCCCCTTCGTTATGACAGACGCACGTAAGGTGAGGAATCGGGTCGAGCTGTGTCGTGTGTTGGATGCGCTCCACCAGATCGTGCGTTAGATCGCGGGTTGAGCCGCCAGCACCGTACGTCACGCTGACAAAGTGCGGCATATACGATTCGAGGTCCCGAATGGTTTTATAGAGAGTCTCGGCCGCCTCCGTAGTTTTCGGTGGAAAGAACTCGAACGAAAACGTGGGAGAATCGGCCCGCATGATGTCAGTAATGTGCATAGACTCGGCGTCTACTTTCGTTCCTGCCGCGACTTTCGGTCAACTCAGCCAAACCACATTTTTGGCGACGTGTCCGTCGTGAACCGGATGGACCTAGACCGTTTCGCTCGCACCAATCCTTCCAAAGAGCGATTGCTCGGTACTCAATGGTTCCAAACGTCAACCCGCGGAATTGGCGTCACGCCGCCGGTTGCAGTCAAATTCAGGGCACAATCGCGAAGGCCCGCGCCGGAAACCCTGAGCCGCCTTTTGGTTTTGGAAAGCTCACTATCGCGATTGCGCCGGCTTCCGGGACCTGGTCGAGATTCGTAAGTAGCTCGATCTGATAATGGTTTGTACTGAGAACGTAGGTCTCAAGTGAGTAATCGTCCTTACTGGCCGCGATTCCCGGATCTGTATCTGTCGTTTCGTGGCCGGACGCCGTAATTTTGCGCTCTTCGTAAAGATACTTCAAGGCAGGCAAACTCCATCCGGGGTAGTGCGCGATGCCATTGGCATCTTTGTTTTCCATCTTTGCCGCATCAGGCCAGCGCTTCGACCAATCGGTCCGCATCGCAACAAACGCACCGGCAGGGATTGGTCCGTGATCTTTCTCCCATTTTTTTACCCGCTCACGCGATAGTGTGTAGTCTGGATTTTTCGCAGCCTCGTCATGCACATCGATGACAACCAGGGGCAGCACCATTTCTTTCGGATCGATCTGGTCTACGGTTCGAAGCCCCTTTATAAAATGAGCAGGCGGATCGACGTGCGTGCCCCATTGACCGACGTGTGTATAGAGTTCGGAAAAGAAACCTGTTCCCATGACGTCGGGACGCTTCTCGTACCAATAAATTGTCTTGCGCACCTCATCGGGAAACCCCGGCCAGCGCGGGATTCCCGGCGCGAACTCGTGCGTCAGGTCTACGTATCGTTTGTGGGCAAGAATCTGTTGAATTTGCCAGAGAGACGGTTCGTCGGCACTCCATGCCGAGGAAAATGCTGGGATGAACAGGACGACACCTAAAAACAACGTCTTTTTAATGCGCATTTGGCCTTGTTAAAGCATTTAGAGTTAAGAGGCCAATATGTTCGAATAACTTTGAATAAGTCCCGTCCTTCTTCGAGAAGCCAAACCTGTCGGCGTTTCATGTTGATCTTATCAACAGCTCATCCGCGTGGTGAAACACGAGGCCAACACACCGTGCATAGTTCGACTTATTCCCAACTAGAAGAAGAATATTAGAAGACTAAAAATTTCATCAAATTCATTACTGACTGTGGAAAACTTTTTGACGCTGAAAAACCGAACGAGAACCGAATGTGCTACTGGAAACAACGACAAGATGCAGCCGAAACAGGTTTTACTCGAGAAGACAACAGCCCTGGCAAATAGATACGAATACCAAGCCTATAAACACGACAGCCTTTTCGAACATGCCACCTGGGCTTACGCATTCTGCCGGGAACACCTTTTCCGTGATGATACGAGGCGCATTATCACGACTCTTTGGCCAGATGAACATCCTGCTCCGGGAACGACTCTGATTGAACTTGGATGCGGTCCTGGATTCTACTCGTGTCGACTGGGAGAACGCTTTCGGGAGATGTCAATCACCGGAGTGGATCGTTCTGCGAAACAAGTGCAATGGGCCAGCGAGCGAGCCGAGGCGCTTCAGTTGACCAATTGTTGCTTTAAACGAATCAATGCCCTCAAGTTGTCGTGTTCCGATGCTGTCTTCGATGTCGTCCTGGCTTCGCGATTACTCACCATTCTTCCCGAACAAGCAGGCGTCATCGCCGAAATGTATCGTGTGCTGAAGCCGGGAGGTCGCTGTTTCGTAGCCGAACCTCGCTACGCCTTGTGGGCGTCAATCCCGCTTTTGGCGATGTGGCTCCTCGTGGGATTAGTTCCCTCCGGAAATGGTTATCGAGAGCCATACAAGGCGATGGTATTTTCTGCAGAAGGATTCGCGAACCTTTTCGCGGCGCAGCCATGGAAAGAGTTTAGGACCTGGCAGGATGGCCGCTACCAGTACGCTCTTTGCGAGAAAGGATAGCAATCAACAGCGCAACGAATGAGAAGGGGGCATCGCGTTGTTGATCCGGATAGAGCGGCTAAAGATTTTGCGGGCTGTTGTGCATTGGCGTTGATGACCAAGGCGCCGCGCGCCGGGAACGTGAAGACACGTCTCGTCCCGCCGCTTACAAATGAGGAAGCAGCGCAGCTTAACAGATGTTTTCTGCAGGATACAGGTGCTGCGATTTCTGTTTGTTGCAGCGGTTTGACTGGGGCGAACTCCGGGCCAATCGCGCGCGGGGTTGCGGTTTATACCCCGGTCGGTGCTGAAGCGGACTATGCCGATATTTTGCCGACCGATTTCAGTTTGCTGCCACAGCGCGGAGAAAATTTTGGTGAACGTCTCTATTTTGCAGCTGAGGACTTGTTCAAGTGCGGTTTCGATAGCGTTTGTTTGATTGATTCTGATAGCCCGACCATTCCGGTTGAGAATTTTACCAGAGCTGTGGAGCTCCTTTCGTTGCCGGGGGATAGTGTCGTCCTGGGACCGTGCGACGACGGTGGCTACTACTTGATTGGATTAAAACAGTTGCACCAAGGAGTCTTCGAACGAATCGATTGGAGTACCGAGCGAGTTTTGGAGCAGACAATAATGCGCGCGGCGCAAATCGGTGTCGATGTTCATGAGTTGCCTCGAGGATTGGACGTCGACGATCACGTAGCGCTGCGTCGGCTTTGTGGTGAACTACTTGGCAAAAATACGCGCGATAATGTCGCGCCTCAGACTCAACAGTTTTTGCGCGAACTTATCGCGCGCGATGGCCGGCGGCGTGTTTGGTCGGTGTAGGCCCTGCGCTTTGCGTGCCGAATCTCAGAGCAACTGAAGCGGTTGCCCTACAACAGCTACTTGACTAGCCTCACAGTCGAATGGCAAAACGCGCATTAGTTACCGGCGGCGCGGGCTTAATTGGCTCACACATCGTGGATCTTCTGGTGAATGACGGCTGGGAGGTCCGGGCGCTCGATAATCTGGAACCACAAACTCATCGCCGCGGAAAGCCGGCTTGGATCAACAAGAAGGCGGAATTCGTTCACGGTGATTTGCGTGATCGTGACACGATTGCCGCCGCGCTCGACAAGATTGACGTCGTCTTCCACCAGGCTGCCTACGGCGGTTACATGCCAGAGATCACAAAATTTGTGCACGTGAATTCGCTCGGCACTGCCCAGATGCTCGAAGTGATCCGCGAGAAAGCCCTGCCGGTTAAGAAGGTTGTCGTTGCGAGCTCGCAGGCTGTTTACAGCGAAGGGGCCGGCGATTGTCCGGAACATGGATTGGTTTTTCCGGCGGTACGGCCGGTGGAACAATTGCGCAAAGGCGATTGGGAGGCGCATTGCCCACTTTGCGACGCGACCACAACGAGCGTTCCGACTCCGGAAAATGCGCCGGTGGGTGGAGAAACCGTTTATGGCCTAACGAAAGTTGATCAAGAGCGGCTGGTCCTCCTATGGGGAAAACAGCTCGGTATTCCTGCGGTGGCGCTTCGTTATTCCTGCACATACGGGCCGCGCCAATCGATCTTTAATCCGTATACCGGCGTGATCGCAATTTTTTGTACGCGTTTGCTGAACAATTTGCCGCCTGTGCTTTACGAAGACGGGGAGCAGACGCGGGACTTCTCATTTGTGGAAGACATCGCCCGCGCGAATTTGCTCGCCGCGGAAACGGACAAGCTCGACGGACTGCCGGTGAACATTGGCAGCGGCCGCGGCACGCCGATTCGCGAAGTCGCCGAACAACTTTCCAATGTTCTGAATATTAACGTCGCGCCCGAGATCAACGGCGAATTTCGTCCAGGGGAAATGCGTCATCTCATTAGCGACACCACACTCGCGCTCTCGGCGGGATACAAACCGACTGTCGATCTCGGTGAAGGCATCCGTCGTTACATCGATTGGATCCGCGCGCAATCAGACATTCGCGATTACTTCAGCGAAGCCAGCGAAATTTTGAAGAACAAAGGCATCGTTCATCGAGTAGGGAGATGAACATCGCTGCCGCCATCCCGGATTTTAATGCGCCGGTCGTCGACCATGCCCGCAGGGATTTTCCGTTACTCGATGCGGGCATGACAGTGGGTGAAGCCTTGGAGCGCATTCGGCGTGAAGGCGTAGGTGAACGCGTCATCTACTTTTATGCGATCGATGAACAGAAGCGGCTGGTTGGTGTGGTTCCTACACGCCGATTGCTGACGGCACCGCTGGAAATCCCATTGTGCGAGATCATGGTGCCGCGCGTTGTGGCCGTTCCTGCAACCGCAACCATTCTCGATGCCTGCGAATTTTTTGTGCTCTACAAATTT
>QHPC01000146.1 GCA_003218915.1 Verrucomicrobiota bacterium | reverse complement strand
CAGCGAAACCGCCACGCTACTGGAGGCGACGCCAGAATTTGAAATCTATAAACTGACAGCCACAGCCAGATGAATGCATTTGGTGTTTTCCCGTTTTTTCACTTCTGTCATGTCGAGCGAAGTCGAGACATTTCTGATTTAAAGGATGAGCTCAAGAGATTTGATTTGCTTACTCCCGTTCGCTAAGCCTTCGGCCCTCCCGTCCATGTGGCGGCTTCCCCAGCCGCTCCATTCTCGACTCCGCTCGGAATGACAATGTGAGCACTCTACAGCCTCGCCGGCAGCTTGGGTTATTCGACGCCATTATGATTGTGATGGGCGGTATCGTTGGTGCGGGAATTTTCGCTAATCCGTCTGAGGTCGCGCATCGTGTTCACGCACCGTTTTTAATCCTTGGCGTTTGGGTAGTGGGCGGTGTTTTCGCGATGTGGGGTGCGTTTATCTGGGCTGAGCTGGCTACTCGTTTGCCCGCCGCAGAGGGCGGCCAATATGTTTATCTTCGCGAGGCCTACCATCCTGCGGTGGCGTTTGTGTATGGATGGGGACTGCTTCTCGTGACCCAGACTGGTGGTATGGCCGCGGTCGCTGTTATTTTCGCATCCTATTTTCACGCCCTTACAGGAGTAGGTTGGAACGACAGCGTGATCGCAGCTGTAGTACTGCTCATCCTAACCGGCATTAACTGTCTGGGAGCGCGCGCGGGCAGCAACGTGCAAAGCGCTTTCATGTTGTTAAGGATCGCTGCGATTGCGGGACTCGTGCTTTTTGGATTTGCGCTTGGGGGAAGCTCACTCAAATCCGAGCCCTCTCTTGCAATTCCAACCTCGTTGGGACTCTTGAAAGACATTGGATCGGCGATGGTTCCCATTGCATTTGCGTATGGCGGATGGCAGACCGCGACTTTCGTTGCAGGTGAAATGCGCGATGCGCGCCGCGATTTATCGCGTGGACTGCTAATTGGCGTGGCTGGCGTTGTGGCCCTTTATCTTGCGGTCAATTTCGTGTGCCTGCGAGTGCTCGGCCCAGCCGGCCTGGATGCAACGACGACTCCCGCATCCGATGTCATGCGGGCAGCGATCGGTCCACGCGGCGCGCAATGGATTGCCGCCGGTATCGCGATCTCGACGCTTGGTTTCCTAAGCCAAAGCATGTTAACGGGTCCGCGGGTGTACTACGCGATGGCGCGCGACGGACTTTTCTTTGCAAGTGTTGGCAAACTCTCGGAACGCTCGCGAGCGCCAGTGATCGCCATCATTCTTCAGGGTCTGGCGGCAATCGTCATCGCTTGTTCCGGGACGTATGGTCAAATCTTGAATTTTGAAGTGACTGTCGATTTCATTTTTTTCGCGATGACAGCGGCTTCACTGTTCGTTTTGCGCTGGCGTCAGATCGGATCAGATACAGTTACCTATCGTGTGCCCGGCCATCCGTTCACGACGGTCCTTTTTGTTTTGTCCTGTGTTGGAATTGTCGGAAGCGCTATCGTCGCTTCACCACCGAATAGCGCAATCGCGCTGGGTATAATGCTGGCTGCGCTCCCGGTTTACTATTATTGGAGGAAGTTTAGACCAGAAGATTCATGACTCACAAGCATTCCGACTACATGCATTGGTCCAAAACGCTGAGCCGCGCGCGGTTTAATCTTGCAACGAGTGGCGTAGCGTCGTTTCCGCTGCGCGAACTGCCAGTTCACCTGGAGACACTCGAAATTAATGGCAGCGACAACGGGTATGGCCATCCGCCTTTCCAAAAAGCCATCGCGGCACATCACGGTGTTGATCCCGACTGCGTTGTGGAATCCGCAGGTACGTCCATGGCAAATCATCTTGCCATGGCTGCGATTATCGAACCGGGCGACGAAGTCTTAATCGAGCATCCAGCGTACGGACCAATTCTCGATGTCGCTTATTATCTTCACGCGAACGTGAAACGCTTTTTGCGAACGAGGGAAACCGGTTGGGTAGTCGATCCGGGAGAGATTCTTCGCGCTATTACGCCCAGAACGCGGCTCATCGTGATCACGAACCTGCACAACCCGACGAGCGCGCTTACGCCAGATTCGGTCCTGCGCGAAGTTGGCGACATCGCCCGCAGCGTTGGGGCGCTGGTGCTGGTGGATGAGGTTTATCTCGATGCGGTTTACCAGCGGACGCCGCGTACGTCATTTCATCTCGGGCGAGAGTTTGTAGTGACGAGCAGTCTGACGAAGGTTTACGGCGTGAGCGGACTGCGTTGCGGCTGGATCCTGGCGCGCCCGGACCTCGCGTGGAAGATGCGCCGCCTGAATGATCTCTACAGCGCAACGCCAGTTTACCCTGGGCTACTTCTCGCTGTTGCCGCATTCAAACATTTGAATCGCCTTCGCGAAAAAGCGCGACGGATCGTGGACGCTGACCGCAAATTGCTTCGAGATTTTCTTAGGCGGCAATCTGGGCTTTCTGCAGTTTGGCCAGATTGGGGCACGACGGCGTTCGTGCAACTGAGGGATGGCAACGCCGACAATTTCCTGGAACGACTACGTGCAGAATTCGACACTTCAGCAGTTCCAGGTCGCTTTTTCGAAATGCCTGATCATTTTCGAATTGGCATGGGCGTGAACACGGAAATGTTTGCAGAAGGCTTAAATCGGATCAGTCAAGCGCTGGCAGATCGCTGAAATAGAAATGAAAACTCCCAACGAATTCATGATTCGCCCCGCGCGGCTGGAGGATGTGCCGATCATTCTGCAGCTGATTCGCGACTTGGCGACGTATGAGCGCGCGCCAGACGAGGTGACCGCGACAGAGGAACAACTTGTAAATGTCTTATTCGGGGAACGGCCGGCCGCGGAGGTTCTTCTCGCGTTTGAAGGACAATCGCCGGTTGGGTTTGCAGTTTTCTTTTATAATTTTTCTACCTGGCTGGGGCGGCCCGGGCTTTACCTCGAAGACTTGTTCGTGAAGCCGGACAAGCGCGGCAAAGGCTATGGACGCGCATTGCTGGTCGAGCTTGCGAAGATTGCGCGGGACCGAGAGTGCGGCCGAATGGAATGGGCTGTGCTTGATTGGAACGAACCGGCGATCAAGTTTTATCGCGCGCTCGGCGCCAAGCCAATGCACGAATGGACGGTGTTTCGATTAACGCGTGATGGGATCGCGGGGCTCGCGGACTCGGGGCGAGTCGATCAACTCGCCTCCGCCAAAGGCTCCGGCGCGGCTCGTCTCGCTTCGCTTGCGAGGAGGAAGAAGTAGGTGTCGCAAGAAGGGACAAAGATCGAGGACTATGCGTTTCTTAGCGATACGCAGACTGCTGCCTTGGTGAGTCGGGACGGATGCGTTGATTGGCTTTGTCTTCCGCGGTTCGACTCACCAGCGTGTTTCGCCTCGCTCCTGGGCGATACGAGAAACGGGCACTGGCGGTTTTTCCCAGAGGAAGGAGTTGTAGAAACACGTCGCCGTTACCGTGGTGACTCGCTGATCCTGGAAACGGAAATCGAAACCAAGAGCGGCGCCGTGCGCCTGATCGATTTCATGCCGCCGCGTGGCGAGAATCCGGACATCATCCGGATCGTCGAAGGGTCGCGCGGCAAAGTCTCGATGCAGATGGAACTCGTCATCCGGTTTGATTATGGACAGATCGTGCCATGGGTGCGCCACCGGAATGGCGACCTGGAAGCAATCGCGGGACCGGATGGTTTGATCTTGCGAACGCCGATTGAAACGCGAGGTAAAGACCTGACCACAGTTGCGGAGTTTAAGGTTAGCGAAGGTGAACAGGTCCCGTTCGTGCTCACGTGGTTCGCTTCCCATAAGAATCCGCCAAGGGCGATCCATTACGAGCATGCTTTGCGCGACACCGAAAGGTACTGGCGATCATGGTCGAATCAGTTTCAAGGTCAGGGGGAATGGCGCGATGCAGTGATGCGCTCGCTCATTGTGCTCAAGGGATTGACTTACGCGCCCACGGGCGGCCTGGTCGCCGCGGCTACGACATCGCTACCTGAACAAATAGGAGGACCGCGCAACTGGGACTATCGCTACTGCTGGCTGCGAGATGCCACGTTCGCTTTGCTTTCGCTGCTGCGCGCCGGTTATCGCCAGGAGGCTGAGGGATGGCGTGAGTGGCTGCTGCGAGCTGTCGCCGGGAGCCCCGCGCAGATGCAGATCATGTACGGGGTTCGGGGCGAGCGTCGGCTCACTGAAGTCGAAATTCCCTGGCTTTCCGGGTATGAAAAGTCTGTTCCGATACGCATCGGCA
>QHPC01000145.1 GCA_003218915.1 Verrucomicrobiota bacterium | reverse complement strand
AGTTTTGCGCCGCATATTCATTAGCCCAGGTAAAAATTAACCGCTCAGATTCCGGCCGTTGCAGCCATGAATCTGGCATCACCACGGAGATGAGAAATTTGGGGCGGGCGCGTTCAATCTCCCGAATCATTTCCTGCTGCATTTGGCTGGCATACTTTTGGTTTTCCATCAGGCCGTAAGTGTAAATGTAGCCGGTTGCGGAATGTCGGTCGGAATAAAAGTAAATCTGCGGCTCCGAACCCAGCACGGCGATCGTGTCATTCCGGGTTGTATGTTCTCGCAGATATTCTGCAATTCTGACGGATTCCACGAACGGAGCCTCTGGATAAATCATTCGAGAACCGTCGACCGGGGAGGCTTCCCAAAAGAATTTTCGTTCCGCGAGAATCGGCCAGGCCAGAGCAAATCCCAGAATCAAGATGGGCATAAATCGGACTACGCCCCATCGATCTGCACTGAGATCCGACAATCTGCCGATGCCAACCCCCGCGAGTAGCGAGACAGCCGGAAGCACCAGGATGAAATAGTGCAATCGAAAATAGAATCCTGGGCATAGCGCCAATCCCGAGAAGAATAGGAAGCCCAGTAGAAAAACTGAGATAGGACGTGTTCGCCGCTCCCACAAACCGGCAACGAGTCCGATTCCTGCCAGTGTCCAGATCGGCCAACCGGCCACAATCACTTCCTTTGCGCTGTAGAAGAAATATCGCGGCGCCTGGCTGAAGGGAATCAGGCTGCCATATTGTCGCGCGTAATCGATTGTCCAAAACCAGAATCTGTCGAACACGCCGATGCGCCAGAGAAGCAGGCAAGTAATTCCCAGGGGAAGAATTACACCGGCGCTGAAAATCAGGGTTCGCAGAAGAATTTTTTCAAGGCGGAATCGACGGTGAAGGTCGTTGGAGACAAGATAAATCGCTCCAAATAAAGCGAAAAAAACTCCCGGCTGTTTCATTAAGACCCCGACGCCAAAGAGCAGGCCACTCGCAAATAGCCATCCAAACCGTCGGTGGTCCGTAGTGTTGCGCAGAAGCAATGCTCCACCAAGGACGGGGAGCAACACAAAGTGTGTGGCGTGACCGGCAAACCCAAGCACCGATGGGCTTCCAGAGAGCACGGCATAGCTCATTCCCGCGGTAAGGCCCACCACCGAATTCACAAGTTGGCGGCCCAGTAAAAAGACCAGAATGATCGTAGCTGCGTTAACAAGAAGCAGTCCCAAATGAATTCCGGTTATTGTTTGACCAAAGATCGACATGATTGCCGCGTAGGCTGCATAAGTGCCTGGGAACTTCATGTTGTACGCGAGCGTGTAAGGTGGAACACCTTGCAAAATCAGTTGACCGGCATAAGCGTATTCGCCTTCGTCGCGCTCAAGTGGAACTCCAAGGAGTCGAATTCTGATGGCAATAACAAGGCCGAAAACGCCAGCTGCGACGAACCACCATGCAATCGGCAGCACTCGTTCTTGATCGCGACTTTTAGTCGGCATTAGAAGTGCTAAATCGATGAAGAGGCGACCTGACGCAAGATGCGAACAAGCAGGCCCTCAAGTATCGGCGAAGGTGTTTATTTGGTTTTTATGCCTGGTCGCTGGAGTACGAACCTTCCTCTTCTGCGCAGGATTTCCGTTTTTCAATAACGCCGATGAACAAGCGCACTTTGATGTTGTGCTTAAGTACTCGCAAGGACATCTGCCTCGCGGAATGGAACATTTTTCCAGCGAATCCGCCCGTTATTTCGTGGAGTACGGTTCACCGGAGTTCTTCACGTCGCCGGAAGCATTTCCGGACGGCCGTTTCCCTCCTCCGGCGTGGGCATCCCCGGCAGAGGGAACTTCGGCCGCAGGTTCGGCGATGGAGCAAGCGTGGAGCGACGCGACTAATCCTGAGTCGTGGCAGCCACCTTTGTATTATGCCACCGTCGGTTTGTGGCTGAAGTTGGGGCAGCAATGCGGGTTCTCTAGCGGTCACCTGCTTTACTGGTTACGGTTTCTAAACGTTCTCCTCCTCGCAGCGCTCGTTTGGCTGAGTTTTCTGGCAGCGCGGGAGTTCTTTCCTCAACAAGACTGGGTAGCCTTGTGCGTTCCACTTTTGCTGGCGTTCATCCCGCAGGACATGTTTTACGGGATAGAGAACGATAATCTATCGCCCCTCCTTTTCGGTGCGGTTTTCGTTTGCTTGATCCGCTGGTGGCGAGCGGAAGTGCTGAGCCCTCTGCTCGCGGTTTGTCTCGGACTGACGATGTCGGCGACATACCTCACGAAACTCAGTAACGCTCCATTGCTTGGAGTTGCTCTTTGTGTTGTTCTGTTAAAGGTGTTTTCGGCGGTTCGTTCAGGAAACCTCGGCCGGACGCTGCCTGCACTTGGGATCTTCGTTGCGTGCGCCATCGTACCGGTCGGCGCCTGGATGATTTGGATGCAACACGCTTTCGGAGACCCGATCGGTTCATCGACACACATGGCCCTTTCGGGTTGGACGCGAAAGCCGTTCGCGGCGTGGTGGCATCATCCCATCTTCACATCGCAGGGCGCGTGGAGCTTTCTCTCTAAGTTGCTGGCAAGTTTCTGGCGCGGCGAGTTCATTTGGCACGGAAAGAGATTAGCTTCCGCTGCTGCAGATTACTTTTATGTTATTTCGTCACTGCTATTCATCGGGATCACGGCGCTGCATCTGCCCCGGCTCGCTCGTAGCGATAAAGTGACGGCACAAATTGTTGCTTTTGCTTTATTGAGTTTTATCGCGGCGGTCCTGTTTCTCGCTTTTATCTCAATACGATTGGATTTTGGCGATTGGGCTTATCCTTCGCGTACCGAACCTTATATGTGGTCGGGACGTTTAATCACCGGTGCACTGATTCCGTTCATGATCGTCTATGTCTATGGACTCGAACTCGCTCTTCGTTGGACACACAGAACGTGGCCGCTGTTCGCTACCGTAGTGATAATTGTCACTGCCGTTACGGTTTCGGAAATTCGAGTCAATCGGCCGGTATTCTCCAGCGACTATAATTGGTTTCACCTCCCTTAAAGAAGCGAATCGGGATTCTAACACTGGAATGGAAGCAGCGGCCGATCGCAAAGAAATGTCGCAAGGAACCACGGAGCAGCGCCGCCGTTCATGGTGGAGAGGATTGCTTTTCGCTTTGATCCTGGCAGCTGTGACGATCTTTGTATATCGGCCCGTGTGGAATGGAGGTTTTCTCTGGGACGACGACGTTTACATTATCCACAATGAGCTGCTGACGGCGCCCGACGGTCTGCGGCGAATCTGGTTCTCGCTGGATTCGCCTTCGCAGTATTTCCCGCTGGTCTATACCACTTTTCGCATCGAACACGGGCATTGGGGACTCAACTCAACAGGTTATCACTGGGTCAATCTTGTGTTGCATGTCGCCAACGCCGTGCTGGTGTGGCTGGTTCTGGCGCGGTTAAAAGTGCCGGGAGCGTGGCTGGCTGGAGCACTTTTTGCGCTGCATCCGGTGCAGGTGGAATCAGTCGCGTGGATCACAGAACGCAAAAATGTGCTCATGGGGTTCTTCTTTTTGCTCACGCTACTTGCCTGGATTGCGTTCGTCGACGGAGGAACGAAGCGACGCTGGCTCTTTTATGGACTTGCCCTGATCCTTTATCTACTGGCGCTTTCGGCGAAGACAACGGCCTGCACGCTACCTGCAGCGTTATTCTTAATTTTATGGTTGCAGAGGACGCCCATCAGCTGGAAGCGAGTTGTTCAGATTATTCCCTTTCTTGTTCTTGGCGTCGCCATGGGCGCACTCGCGATGTGGTGGGAGCGGTACCACCAGGGAACGAGCCGTGCCGTTTTTACGTTCCTGAGCCCGATCGAACGAGTTCTCGTCGCGAGCCGCGCCGTTTGGTTTTATCTCAGCAAACTCATCTGGCCATCCAATCTGACATTTATTTATCCGCGATGGGACATCGCGCCGACTCATCTGCTCAACTATGCGTGGCTGTTAGCGGGAGTCATCGCATGCGGAGCTTTCTATTTTCTGCGTCGATTTTTGGGACGCAGCGTCGAGGTAGCAGCGGGATTTTTCGTTGCAACCCTGAGCCCGGTGCTGGGATTCATCATGCTTTATACATTTCGCTA
>QHPC01000144.1 GCA_003218915.1 Verrucomicrobiota bacterium | reverse complement strand
GCGAGCTCGAAAACGACGAGACGCTCCTGGTCCAATCCGGGAAACCAGTGGGCAAGTTCAAGACACACGACGAAGCGCCGCGCGTTCTCATCGCCAATTCAAATCTCGTCGGTCAATGGAACAATTATACAGAGTTCAATCGTCTCGAGCGTCTTGGCCTGACGATGTACGGACAAATGACGGCGGGCTCCTGGATTTACATAGGCAGCCAGGGAATCGTGCAGGGAACATTCGAAACTTTCGCGGCCGCTGGACGCAAGCATTTTGGTGGGTCGCTTGATGCAAAATTCGTCCTGACCGGCGGGCTCGGGGGGATGGGCGGCGCGCAACCTCTAGCTGCAACCATGAACGGCGCGGTGTTTCTCGGAGTAGAAGTGGATCCGGCCCGGATCGAGAAAAGATTGAAAAGCGGATACTGCGATAAGATCGCGCACTCGCTCGATGAGGCGCTTAAGTTGATCGATCAGGCACGGAAAGATCGGCAGTCACTCTCGGTAGGACTTGTTGGCAATTGCGCGGATGTTTTGCCGGGATTCGTTAGGCGCGGAGTTATTCCCGACGTCCTTACCGATCAAACAAGCGCGCATGACGCGTTGAATGGGTATGTGCCTAACGGAATGTCGCTCGAGGACGCGCTGGCGCTGCGTAAAAAGAATCCAGACGAATACATCGAGCGCGCAATGCAGTCGATGGGAGTGCATGTCGAAGCCATGCTGGCCCTCCAAAAGAAAGGCGCGGTGACGTTCGATTACGGAAATAATATTCGCGCCCAGGCAAAAAAAGCTGGAGTCAAAAACGCGTTCGACATTCCCGGATTTGTCCTCGAATACATTCGCCCGCTGTTTTGCGAAGGACGCGGTCCGTTTCGCTGGGTCGCATTGAGCGGCGATGCCAACGATATTGCCCGCACCGACAAACTCGCTCTCGAATTATTTCCGAAAAACCAAACGCTCGCACGGTGGATGAAGCTCGCCCATGAACGAATTCAGTTTCAAGGATTACCGTCGCGGATCTGCTGGCTCGGATACGGCGAACGCGCCGAGTTCGGCGTAGCCATAAACGACCTTGTAAAGTGCGGCGAAATCAAGGCGCCGATTGTCATCGGGCGCGATCATCTCGACGCGGGCTCGGTTGCATCACCCAATCGCGAAACCGAAGGAATGATCGACGGCAGTGACGCGATCGCAGATTGGCCGCTGCTTAATGCGCTGATTAACACCGCCGCAGGCGCATCCTGGGTGTCGATCCACAACGGCGGCGGCGTCGGCATCGGCTTCTCGCAGCATGCTGGAATGGTTGTGGTCGCCGACGGGACTGATAATTCCAAACGCCGCCTTGAGCGCGTCCTCAACAGCGACCCGGGAATGGGCGTTCTTCGTCATGCCGACGCCGGCTACTCCAAAGCCATCGAATTCGCTGCCGCGCATGATATCGAGATCCCGATGCAGCCTCAACGGCGTGACTAAGTTTGTGGCTTAAGACTCCATGCCAGAAGACGACATCAACTTGCGCGGTGGCAGGATCGTTCGAAGCGAAGAACCGCTTAACCTGGAGATGCCGTTTGAAACGGCTGAGAGCTTCATCACGCCGACTAACTCATTCTATGTCCGAACGCATTTTCCGATCCCGAAAATCGACAGAGATGCGTGGTGGCTCCACGTGGAAGGCGAAGTCGAAAAGTCTTTCGCCATTAATTATGAAGAGCTTGTCGGACTAGAGTCGATCACGATCCCAGTTACCTTGGAGTGCGCTGGAAACAATCGGAATTTTCTCGAACCGAAGGTAAAAGGAGTTCAATGGGGATTGGGTGCTGTCGGCACTGCCGAGTGGACTGGGGTGCCATTATCGGTCTTGCTCGATCGGGCGGTTGTCAGGTCAAACGCGTGTGAGGTCATTCTCGAAGGAGCGGACCACGGCATGCTCGATGACCCGAAAAGCCCTCCTGGTGAACTAACGTTTTCCCGCAGTGTTCCGCTTGAAAAGGCGAAGCGTGACGTGTTGCTCGCGTACAGAATGAACGGCAAGGACCTTCCGCCAGAACATGGATTTCCAGTGCGCGCGATTGTGCCGGGCTGGTACGCGATGGCGTCGATCAAATGGTTGCAGCGCATTATCGTCAGCAGCGAGCCATTCACCGGTTACTATCAAACCTTGGATTACGCGTACTGGAAAAGGCGAGGGGACATCGCCGAGCTGAGTCCAATTGCCGAACTGCAGGTGAAGGCGGAAATCGCATGGCCGGCTCAAGGTGAAACAGTCCCGGCGAATTCCAGCGTACGCATTCGCGGTGCCGCCTGGGCAGCCGGTAACGAGATCGTAGGAGTGGAAGTGAGTACCGATGGAGGATCAACCTGGAAAGAGGCGACTTTACTTGGTGAAATGAAACCACACGCCTGGCGATTTTGGGAATTCGATTGGAAAACGCCGAGCGCGCCGGGAAAACGAACGCTCGTTGCTCGCGCAACTGATTCACTTGGCCAGACCCAACCGGTGCACCGCGATCCCGACCGAGGTACCTACATGATTAATCATCTGTTGCCGATTACCGTTGAAGTGCGGTGAAGTCCCATTTCTGGGGAGCACAGGCTGCGTAGCCTGTTGTTTTTGGCAGCTTGCCGAAAGCTCTTTGAACGCTCCTCGCCAAGGCTTTTTGGCGTTCTCGTGTCGTCGGCAAGGCTGCCGACGGCTGCAGGCTGGCAGCCTGCGCTCCCCGAAGTTGGAAATGCCAGATGCCGATCTTGTTGAAGTTCGCGGCCGCTTCGCGTTAAATCATCCCGATGTCACTCATTTTTAGAACGATTCAGACCGAAGGCATCGCCGAACTGTCATACCTGGTTGGTGACGACGACGAAGGAGTCGGAGCGATTTTCGATCCGAGAGCTGACGTTGAGATTTATGTTGAGATGGCACGCGAAGCCGGGCTCGCTATCACGCATATCTTCGAGACGCATATCCATGCCGATTTGGTCAGCGGTTCGCGCGAGCTTTGCGCGCGTCTTGAATCGGCGAAGATTTATTCCAGTGGAGAAGGCGGGGCCGAGTACGGCTTTGGACCTGAAAAAATAAGAGACGGCGATCGTTTCACGTTTGGCGAAGTGCTCATCACGGCACGGCATACTCCGGGGCATACGCCGGAGCACATGTCCTATTTGCTGGCCGAAACCGACCATCCGGACGAGCCGTGGGCAATCCTCACCGGCGATTCGCTTTTCGTTTCATCAGCTGGTCGCCCGGACTTGTTAGGCGAGAAACACACGAAGGAGCTCGCGGAACAACAATTCCATACCTTGCGCGACTTTTATTTGAAGCTGCCCGATCACGTGATGATCTACCCCAATCACGGTGCGGGTTCGCCCTGCGGGGCCGACATCGGAGCGAGATTGAGCAGCACGATCGGTTACGAGCGAAAGTTTAATAAATTTTTGCAATTCACCGACGCAAAAAGTTTCACTGATTACGCGATCCAAAGTGCGCCACCGGTCCCGCATTATTATCCGCTCATGAAAAGAGTGAACGCGGAGGGACCAAAAGTGCTTGGAAACCTCCCA
>QHPC01000143.1 GCA_003218915.1 Verrucomicrobiota bacterium | reverse complement strand
CGTGATGGATTGCATCGAGCACGGACCACAGCACATCACACTTGAACTCGAGCGCGCGCACCGCCTCACGCTGCAGCTCCGGCGTGTTGCAATGGTCAAGCGTGATCGTGAGCGCTTCGTCAGAGTCGCGTCGCGCCTGGGTGACTCTGCGACGGAAGTAATCAAGCCCGCGCGAATCGATCCAGGAATAATATTTTTCGAAAGCCGCAATACGTGCTGCCATGAGATCCGGCGCGAAAAGTTCCGTGAGCGATGATGCAACGGCAATCGGCCACGGCTGAGTTCGAGCGAAATTCACATAGGCATCTACGGCGAAACGAACTCCAGGTTGTAGAAGTCGATCCTGCATCAGTTCGTCGCGCGACAGCCCGCATGCCTCGCCCAGGCGCAGCCACGCCTCAATGCCGCCTTCATTTTCGCCGGTGCCATCGTGATCGAGAATGCGATGAATCCAGATCCGGCGCACTTCGCGCAATGGACAGTTGGAAAGGATCGCGGCGTCTTTGACTGGAATGTTTCGCTGATAATAGAACCGGTTGGCCACCCAGCCGCGCAATGCCTCCTGTGAAAGCCTGCCCTCATTCATGGCCACGTGAAACGGATGTGTGTCGTGATAAGCGCGCGCGCCGATCGCACGCAAATGTTCAAGAAAAGTTTCGCGGTCCCAGAGTCCGGCAGTCATATGACGATTTCCGATCCGTCCCGCGCGATTTCGATTCCTGACTGCTTTACTTGCGCGCGTTCCCGGGAGCTGGGCATAAGAATCGGGTTTGTATTGTTTATGTGGGTGTAAATCTTCCGGCGCGCCGGCGATTGATGCAAGAAATCGAGGCTGCCGTCGCTGATGGGCAGATGGTTCATCTGTCGCGCGCTGCGGGCGCCCGGCCGAATAGCGGCCAGCTCACCGTCACTCCAGAATGTGCCATCGAACAGAACGACGTCGGATCCGTGAACGGTATTCCGCAGTTCGTCCGTTAATTCACCGACACTGGGCGCGAAAAGCGCAGTTGCTCCCGACGAATCGTCCCGAAATTGAAAGGCGATGCTCCTGGGCAGTTCAATCGTTCGAAACGCGATGGTGTCACTCAGCATTTGAAATTCAGGGCTCGTCTTGCGCCATTCGATTCCGCAGAACCTTGCAAGGATGCCATCGAGCCAGGCGAGCGCGGCTCGCGTTTCGTCGGCCGCGTAAACGACCAGCGGCATCTCGTGTTCGCGCAGGAGCAATAAACCGAGCGCATGGTCTATGTCGGCATTGGTCAAAAGAACGCCTGCAACTGGAGTGTTGCGTGGCGAATCACGGCGCGGCTGCAACCTCGGCATACTTTCGATTTGCCTGGCCAAATCAGGCGACGCGTTGATCAGAAACCAGCGGTGAAAACCTTCAGAGTCGCCGCTGATGGCGATGCTCGATTGCGTCTGTGGTGTAATTTTCCCGGTACGTGCAGCCGTACAATTCGCGCAGGCACAGTTCCATTGTGGCAGGCCGCCGCCGGCTGCGCTGCCTAGAATATGGATGCGAATCAATCCGGAGTTTTCGGAGTCAGATAATTACGTTCGATCAAACCGCCCCTGCGTAACAGGTGCACTCGAAAAAGATCGGAACGGTTTTCAGCATCGGTTTGACCCACCGCTTTTTTGTTCGTCTCATAAGTCCCATGCGTACTTTCTTTTGTCACTTCATTCTACGGAAATAGTAGGAGGAAGTTCCCGCGTTTCATAAGGCATGCGGGCCATACTGGTCAAATTATTTTTTGATAAAGCTGATGTCGCCGCTGCGTTCGATGCGGGCAAGGCGGACCTTTGAAAGATCGTCGAGATGTGCATCCAAACGCATATCCTCTTCCAAGTCGTGCGTGGAGATGTGGTTACGCCGCATCATCCGAAAATCGCATTCGCCGTCGCGCACGATGATATCAGGCTTGCCTTTGACTAAAATTCCGAACCCGTGGGAGTAATATGCCAGATGAGCGAAGAGGCGGTGAAGCACCACTAACACCACACCTCCGCCGAGCGTGGCAAAGAACGCCGCCGAGCCATTGATCGCCCGCGAAAGCACCGACGCAAGAATTACCAGCAGCACGGCATCAAACGGCGTCTTGTGTGAGAGGGAGCGTTTATGCCCAAGCCGAACCATGGCTAGCGTGGCAAGAAACACGATGATGCCGCGCAGCGAGATTTGAACAAAGGTCAAGTTTTTCGGTTCCACGCTTAAGCCGAGCAGGGTTTCAAAAAAGTTCCAAAGTGCATTCATAGCTAATATTGTATCGTCGCAAAAAGCCTGGTCGAGCACGTGCCGATCCTAGTACCGCTTGCGCGAGAAACCATCGCGTGGCATAGGACGAACCGCTTGCCCGGTTTGAACCGGCAGAGCACATATAATTTATGCCGACAGCTCCACCTTCTTCTCGCGATGTTGCGCTGGAAACACGTTTCTTTTTGGAGCGCTTCAAAAAAGAGATCATCGCGGTGCTGATCGTAGCGTTGCTCGCCGTCATCGCCTTTACTGGTTACCGCTATTATTCCGATCGACGCGCGGCAGCGGCGTCGGCTTCGTTGGCGAATGCGAAGACCGCTCAGGAATATCAACAGGTCATTGATCGCTACCCAAACAGCCCGGCGGCCGCTGATGCTTACCTGTTACTCGCTGAAGCGCAGCGGAGCGAAAAGAAATTTACTGAGGCGAACACGACGCTTCAGGCTCTCATCGACAAATTTCCTCAGCACGAGTTCGTGAGCACAGCACGGATGGCGATGGCAGCCAATCTGGAGTCGATGGGTAGAAGTGATGAAGCGCTGGCTGCCTACCAACAGATCGCGACAACCTATTCCAACAGTTTCAACGCGCCGCTGGCGTTGCTGTCGCAGGTGTACATTCTAAAGGGAAAAAATAAGAACGACGAAGCGCGCCGCATTTGCGAGACCATCCTCACGCAATATCGAACGAGCTTTTGGGCCGGCCAGGCCATGCAGGAATTGCGTTTGCTGAAGCCAAGCAGCACTCCAGTGCCGGTTACGATACCGGCAGCGACAGTTCCGCCGTTCTTAGCGCCCCCGGCGCCAGCACCGGCCCCGCAAAGCGCACCATCGCCAAACAAGCCGTAGAATCTAGTGCACGTGCCGCCCATATTGAACTTATGGAGCAGGCGCTCATTGGAACAAGTTGATGAGTCTTGTAGCTACCGGCATGTGGCCGGTCTACCTCGGCGCTTCTTTTCTTGCTGCGAGACGGCCCGCAGGGCCGGGCTACAGCGGCCGCGGTCCCGCTTAACTCACATTAACGTTTCGAGAATTGGAAACGTTTGCGCGCTCCGGGTTGTCCGGATTTTTTGCGCTCCTTCATGCGCGGATCCCGGCGGAGCAACCCTTCCGCTTTCAGCGTCCCTCGCAAATTGCTATCGACCTGAAGAAGAGCGCGCGCGATCGCAAGCTGCGCAGCGCCGGCCTGCCCCATGATGCCACCGCCGGTCGTGTTAATCGACAAATCGTAAGTGTTCACTGCCTTGGCAGTTTGTAGCGGTTGGAGCACGACGTTCTGCAAAGGCACAGTTGGGAAATAATCTTCAAAGCTGCGACCATTGATATCGATCTTGCCGCTGCCCGGCATCATGCGGATGCGCGCTACCGATGTTTTGCGGCGACCTGTGGCAACGAATTCCTCAGTTTCTGGCATAGGATTATTTTCTGGTGAGTCTGACGACCTCGGGCTGTTGCGCGGCATGCGGATGAGAATCACCGCAATAAACTTTCAACTTCCGATAAACACGGCGACCAAGGCGATTGTGCGGAATCATTCCCCGCACAGCGCGCTCGATTAGCAGTTCCGGATGCCGCGCGCGGCGCGCCCGGACATTTTCAGATTTGTGACCGCCCACGTATCCGGAAAAACTCATGTACGTTTTTTGTTCTTCTTTCTTTCCGGTGAGCCGCACTTTCTCCGCGTTGATGACGATCACAAAGTCCCCTGTATCGACGTGCGGCGTGAAAACTGTCTTCTCTTTACCGCGTAACAGATTGGCGGCCTCTACGGCTACTTTTCCCAGCACCTGGTCCCTGGCGTCGATGACCCACCACTTGCGTATGACTTCGCTGGCTTTGGCAGAAAACGTTTTCATCACTAAAGAAAAAGGGCACGAAAACTACGAGGAGTGCAAGCGCCTGTCAACCTGTGTACGCGGAACAGTCTGAGCTTATTTGTAAAATCCCAGTTGGCGGCTGACACAGCC
>QHPC01000142.1 GCA_003218915.1 Verrucomicrobiota bacterium | reverse complement strand
GCGACTTCCATGAGCAGGTTCTCCGTGGAATCGACGCAGCTATCGCTGCAGGCTTCGAGCAGATCAAACTAAACACCGTTCTGATGCGTGACCGAAATCAGGACCAGCTAATTCCGCTGATAGAATTCGCAGCGCAGCGCGATTTGATTCTCCGTTTCATCGAAATGATGCCCGTAAGCACAACCGAGGTGCTCGACGATAACAACTTCATGCCGATCCATGAGGCAAAGAGGATGATCGAATCGCATTATGGCCGTTTGATTCCTGAGACTGAGTTTAGGACGAACGGCCCAGCCACTTATTACCAGATCCCCGAACGCTGCCAGCGAATTGGCTTTATCGGAGCGATGACCAATCTTCATTTCTGCGAGAGCTGCAACAAACTTCGCCTCACATGCGACGGGAAGTTGCGTCCATGCCTCGGCAGTTACCTGGAGTTCGACATTATGAAACCGCTCAGGGCCGGGGCGAGCGACCAGGAGCTCAAGCAATTCTTTCTCGATGTGGTCGATCGAAAACCTGAGCAACACGACTTTCGTAACAATTACCAGCCGAACCGCAAAATGATTGCTATCGGCGGTTGAACTGCGCACGTCATGCCTAGCGAAGTCGAGACATTCGGCTGCATCAACCGCGGTGGCGGCCCGCGATTCCTCGACTCCGCTTCGCTCCGCTCGGAATGACAACGATGGCAAAAATGAAGCGCCTCACGCACATCGGTACGGATGGCCGTGCGCAGATGGTCGATGTATCGGCGAAGCCGATGAGTAAACGCAGAGCTGTGGCGGCCGGGAAGATTCGACTCCAGCGCGAGACGCTCGACCTAATTGCGAGCGATCAAATCGCCAAGGGAAACGTCTTGGCGACTGCGCGGATTGCCGGTATCCAAGCAGCGAAACAAACGGCGCAGCTGATTCCGCTTTGCCACCCACTGCCGCTCGGCGACGTTAAGATCGACGTTGTTACTTTCAACAATGGAGCCGAGGTGCCATGCACCGCTCAGACAATTGCACAGACCGGGGTAGAGATGGAAGCGCTGGTTGGCGTCACGGTTGCGTTGCTCACGATTTACGACATGTGCAAGGCGGTCGATAAGGAGATGCAGATTTCTGATGTCCGGCTACTCAGCAAAACCAAGCAAACCGTGCACTCCGCGGAAAGTGGAGCAGCGGAATAATGGAGTAATGAAACCGAAACAACACTCCAATTCTCCAGTACCCCAACCCTCCAGGCAGATAACCGTTGGTATCATCACAATCTCGGATCGCGCTAGCGCAGGTGACTATGAGGATCTTGGCGGACCTGCGGTGAGGGACGCGGCGCAAAAGGCAGGATGGCAAGTCCTGTCGGAAGCGATTGTTCCCGACCACGCAGAACGTATTCAGCAAGCGATCCGTTCGTTTTCGCAGCAAGGCTGCGGCTTAATTTTGACCACGGGCGGTACGGGCGTCGGACCGCGGGACGTTACGCCGGAGGCGATTCGCGCCATTATGCGCGTGGAATTACCTGGTTTCGGCGAAGTGATGCGCGCTGAATCCATGAAGATCACGGCCAATTCCATCTTATCGCGAAGCCTGGCGGCAGTCGTCGATCTTTCGCTCGTGATCGCCCTTCCGGGAAAGCCGAGCGGCGCCGTGGAGTGTCTCGGGTTCGTGCAGGGAGCGATCCCGCATGGGGTCGCGCTCGCGCAAGGGACGCCTACCTCGTGTTGACGCTCGCGTCAGTCAGGCCAAATCAGCAATCGCATTAGTTGCCTGCCGTAATCTGTGAGATGCGCATTTGTGCCGTGGCCGGAAATTATGTCGCGGGTTAGGTGGGAATAATCGACGGAACTTTTTTTGACGTAACTCAGCTCAGGCTGCGTCACGCTCTTATCGCTCGATTCTATTCTCAGGGGCACGCCGGATTGCGCAAACGAGACTTCCCATGAAGATTTTTCGTTTCGACTCCCTGTCGTGAGCATCCACGAATAAAGTTTTGGCAGCTCGAAATGCCGCGCTTTAGGGACCGTCACTTTGTAGAATGTCTCCTCGCGACCGAGGAATTCGGGAATCGTCAGTGAGGGATTTTTGTGCAGCGCAAGATACAGCCGTGCGATATCGAGCCCGGCGAGATTCATGCCATTGTAAATACCGTTGTGATTGGGATCGTTCCTAAAGAACGCGTTGTACCACGACTCGAATTCACGACTAAGCATTAGATTCAATTCCAGGTGGAGATGCGCGCGCTCCCTGTTTAGTCCTGTTCCGGTGTAGCCCATCACGGCGATGCGCTGGCCGTGTGCCCCAGCGATGCTCAATGACGATGTATTTTCCATAGTTCGAGTAGCCGGGAACAGAGTTAACGTGCACCACTTTTCCATCGGCAATGGCGTGGATTTCATCGAGCGGCTCACCGTGCGCGTCGCGATGCAGGGGTTTAATGTCGATTCCTTCGTGAAAACGGGTATAAACAACGCCACCTGCCGTGTCGGTTGGATCACGGACAAAACCATATTGACCTCCTTCCCATGGCGTTGATTTCACGCCCTTAAAGTTGCGTTCGATGTACTGGTAGAATGCGGCGCCGCCGCCTGAAAACAGGGCGTCATTGTCGGTTGGCAACGCGAGATCGAGAATCTGGTTCTCCGCCATCGCTGTAGAACGTATCAAAACGAGCGTGAAAAACGTCGCGGTTAAAAGACGATTCATGTGTTACAGGAGACGCGAGTCAGTTCCCGGCAGTGTGTTACCGCTTCCTTTGTCCAATCATGCGCCAGTCTTTTTTCATCACCTCAATATCTGCGGGGCTTAGCCCGGAAGGGATGTAGATTTTTCCGTCGGAAACACGCTTGTCGATTTGTAGTTCAGTAATTGGTCGACCATTGATGAACACGAAAAGCAAGCTGCCGCGACGCTCAACGCTTAGAGTATCAAGCACCACACGTCCGTGCTCGTCGAGTTGAAATAGTGCGCCATATGTTCCGTTCGCAGCGGGATACGGAGAAAATGCTATGACGTCGCGCTCCGAAATCCACGGAGTCTTTTCGATTGCCACAGGTTTTCCGGAGACCTGCGCGCGAACAGATGTCGCGAATGTCTCCGTATCCCGAGGGTTTGCTTGTGCGTGCACCCGGAACGTGCAATGTCGTTGTTTTGCCACGCCTTGGGCCGCGGCGAAAACGAGACAAAACGCAAGTGCACAGAGAGTTTTCATGCCGATTGGATAAAGGGTTTGACAGGGTTTTTGCAACCTCGAAAGCTTTCGGGTCTGTTTTAACCCGCTCATGAAGCGACGAATCGTTCTGCACATTCTGATATTTTTCGTTGTCGGGAGCATGTTTGCTCAGGACGCCGTGCCGACATCTACACCTGCACGCAGGCGCGGTTGGCTGGGCCGCCTCCTCCATCCATTTTCTCCCGACGCAGTTCCCCAATACAAGGATGCCAGACTTCGCGGGCTTACGGTCGATCTGCAAATCACACCGCAGACCATCAAGCTGTCTGAAGTCCGGCAACTTGGTATAAAATTGACACTGGCAAACGTATCCAAGCGTCCTGTGACACTCGATTTTCCGACGAACCAGCGAATTGAAATTTATCTAACGAATTCCGAAGGGAATATCCTCACAAAGTGGTCCGACAATCACGCGATCGCAGAGAAACCCGCTACGATTTTAATTAACCCGCAGGAGCGGATCGAGTACAACGAAACAATCGCAACGCGCGACCTCGCGCCAAACAAGGTCTTTATCGCCGAGGTGTTTTTCCCTCAGTACCAGGAGTTGCGCGTCCGACAAAAATTCCTGGCTGTGCCGTGAGAGAGTTGATGCCTAATAACCGATAGCTGATGAAGCCAACGGTGCCCGCCGATCAGCCATCAGCTATGGGCTATCGGCTTTTTTCCGATTACCATACTCATCCACAGGGACATCGGGTGCAGCGTTACACGCCGGCATTGCTTCAACCCTGGGTGGATTCGGCGCGTAAGTTCGGGTTAACCGACATCGCTTTTACCGACCACGATCGTTATCACACCGGAATCGACTTCGATGAAATCGATCATTTGCGAGAGAGAAATCCTGATCTGAGACTCCGCGCCGGCATTGAGCTCGATAACGATCCCATTCATTCGCCGGCCGGGCGAAAATGGATTGAGAAGCATTGGGACAAACTCGATTTTGTTCTCGGCTCCGTGCACTTCCTTGGTCGCGGCGATCAAATGTTCGACAGCGTGCCGGACGGCGCGGAGCAATTCGAAGGCCATGACGTCGATGCGATTTACGCCGATTATTTTCGCCGTGTTCGCGAAATGGCGGCGACCGGGTTGGTCGATTGCCTCGCTCATCTCGATCTCGTCAAAATTCATGGTCATCGGCCCGGCGCGGAGATCGGCGATATTGTCAGTGAAACGCTCGATTTTATTCGAGCGCGGAATCTCGCAATCGAACTTTCCACCGCTGGATGGCGCAAACCGGTGAACGAACTCTATCCAAGCGATCGGATCATTGAACTGGCAATAGAGAAGGGGATACCCTTTACGACTGCCTCCGACGCGCACTCGCATGCGCAACTGGGCGACAATTACCCAAGGCTCGCGCAGAAGATGGCCTCCTGTGGAATTCGCGGCGTCTGCACTTTCGACAAGCACCAGCGCGTCATGCGCGGCGTTTGTGCCGAAGCACTGCTATAGCTGAAGATCGAGCTGCGACTGTCTCTGCGTTGCGATGGACCGTTCGGTTTCCGAAGGCAGAATTACCTTGAGCTCCAAACGTTGAGCGAGGCGCTGGCAGGTTTCAGGCGCAAAACCTTCGAAGTGATTGCTCACGAATGCCCAGACATTGCGCACTTCGGAAAGATGCCGCTCAATCTTGAGCGACCAGCTTTCAAGTGCAGCTTCGCGTTTCCATAGCAACTTTTTGTAACGATGGACGTGCCCACCATCGACATCGTATTTGGTTGAGTAATCGCCAAGCAGACGCAGATAGAGAAAATCAGAAGTGCGCGGCAGGAATTCGAAAGGAGCAAGATTTCGTTCGTTAAGTGGAGTGGTGTCCGCCCATACCCAGCAGATGCGATGCTTTTCCAAAAGCTGGATGAACTGCGGCCGATGCCATCCGGCGTGACGAAATTCAATCGCGAAGCGGAAATCCCTTGGCAGTTGGCCGAGAAAATTGCGCAACGCCAGCTTGCCATCCTTTGGCGCGAAGGAAGGCGGAAGCTGGATCAGAATAACGTCGAGTTTTGCTCCAAGTGGTTCGATGGCGCGGAGAAACGAATTTAGCTCGGTGGTGCAATCGCGCAGCCGGGAAGCGTGAGTGATCTGTCGGGGAAGTTTACAGGTGAATCGGAAGCCAGCGGGGGTCATCTGGACCCAACGCCGAACGCTTTTTTCCGGTGGAACAGCGTGAAAAGTCGAATCCACTTCAACCGCCGTGAAATAGTTGGCATAAAATTCCAACCAGTGAGCTTCTGGCAAATCCGACGGGTAGAAAACGTCACGCCAGTCTTCAAAGCCCCACGCGCACGAGCCGATGCGTATCTTCTGCTGATCGGTCAGATTCAAAACGACACTGCAATGTTAGCCAGTATTCTGCCCTTGGAAAAGGGTTCACTTCTGGCAAATGTAGTGAATATTCACGTCCGCGTTGGCGGCCGCCGAAACTTGACTGGGCGCATAAGTTAACTACCCTGCACCACCCATGCAAATCGCCATTCGTGTGCTTCTAGGTGTCGCGGTTGCCGCATTTCTTTTGCCCGAATCCAGCAAGGCCTCCGTTGTCTTCAAGCCGGGTAAAAAACCGGAGTACGTAAGCCCGGGCGGCGTAGAAGAAGAACTGACCGGCGATGCTGTCGACCTATTCCAGATTGGGCAGGCGGCCGAAAAAGAAGGCAATTATAAGCGCGCTGTTAGAGCTTACAAAAGTCTCGTCAAACGCCATCCCAAAGACAAGTTGGCCCCGGAAGCGCTTTATCGTGCCGGTCACTTACAGGAACAAGAGCGCAATTATTTTGGGGCGGCGACTTCATTTTCGTACTTAGTAGAAAAATATCCCGGCAGTCCGCATTTCGAGGAGGCAATCGAGTCGCAGTTCCGAATCGGCGAAATTTATCTTAACGGGAAGAAGTTGAAGTTCCTTGGCATCCCGGTTGCCTCGGCGCTGGATCGTGCCGTGACCGTTTTCGCTAACGTGGTTCGGACCGCGCCGTACGGAAAATACACCGCGCGAGCGCAGTTTGATATCGGTCTTGCGCGCGAGAAGCAAGGCGCCAATGATGCGGCCATTCAAGCGTACCAGGCAGTCGTGGACAAGTTTCCTAACGAACCTGTCGCCGTGAATGCGCAATACCAAATCGGCTACATTTGGTTTACAGCCGCACAATTAGGCACAAAGGACGCGGCCGCAGCAGCGAACGCTAAGACTGCGTTTGAAGATTTCCTCTTCCATTATCCTAAGAGTGAGAAAGCAGCCCAGGCGCGCGCCAATCTCGAAATTCTCGAGCACAAGCAGACGACTAACTCTTACAAGGTCGCCAAATTTTACGACAAGCAAAAATATTATCGCGCCGCGGTTATCTACTACAACGAAGTGATTCGCCAGCAGCCGGGTTCTCAGGAAAGCAATGAGGCGAAGAAGCGGATTGATCAACTGCGGGCAAAATTTGGAGATGCGGCGCTTCAGCCGGCGCTTCCTATGGGGCAGGTCAGCAAGAAAAAGGGTGACATGCATGGCGCGCGAACTGCCGAAAGCGGGTCGGCGAAACCAGGCCCGGCAAACAACGAAGCGCCGTTGCCTGCGTCGGAGGGCGACAATTCGCTTCCGCCACCTGCTTCGCTTGCGCCCGATACGACCACCGCGCCTGACCCGTTGCTAGCTCCGCCGGGCGCAGGCATAGGCTCCAATACGTTGCCGAGTTCCGACCCATCGGCCTCACCCGGAGTGTCCGCCTCACCGGCGCCTTGAAAGCCTTATTTGCCACCCTATTCTGCTTTGCCCTGGGTGGTTGCCTTGGCTATCACATCGGTCCGGTAAAGCCATATTATCTGCGCGATGTTCACACCCTCGCAGTACCGACTTTTAAAAATCGCACCCTCGTTCCTCGGATTGAAGTGTTGGTTACCGATACTGTGATCAAACAGGTACAACAAGATGGGACGTACCAGATTACCAATGGGGACAAAGCGGATGCTACTCTGACAGGCGAAATATCCCGGATTACCCGGGCACCGGCGCGGTCGGTGCGTGGCAACGTCCTGGCTACCACCGAATTTAGCCTGTGGCTGGTGGTAAAGTACTCGCTGACCGGACGGGATGGCAAACAACTGGTGCCGCCGAATGATGCAATCGGAACAACCACCTTCTTTGTTAGCAGCGACGTGACTAGTGACGAGCGGCAGGCTTTGCCCCTTGCGACTGAGGACCTCGCTAACCGACTAGTTACCCAAATAAGCGAGGGTTGGTGATGAGTAATGAAAGGTGAAGAACAGCTTTGGACCATCCTCAACGACAAACTCGATACTCTGCGTGCCACAAACCGTTTGCCACAGGCGATTCGCGTTGCCGAAACAGCACTTGAAATCGCCAAGCGCGCGTTTCGCGGCACCGAGCTTCCGCTGGCGACCAGCTTTGAGAAGTTAGGACAGCTTCTCGATCAAAAGGGAGATCGGGCAGCGGCTAAGGGATATTTGCTCAAGGCGCACGCAATTCTGGAAAAGGTAAATCCGCCAGATCAACGCGCCATCTACCGCTCCGCGAGGCGCCTTGCATTTCTATGCGATAGTCTTGGCCAATCTGAAGAAGCCGTTAATTTTTATCAGAAAGCCATCGCTGCGGGCACGGAAATCGAACTCGGGCCGGACCATCCCGATGTCGCCTCAGTGTTGAATAATCTCGCCGTGTTTTACACGAATGAACGCCGTTTCACTGAGGCAGAGAAAATACATCTTCGCGCGCTGGCCATTCGTGAGAATTTGGATCCGCTTCCGCTTGCCGATATTGCACAGTCAAAATGCAATCTGGCGGTCGTCTATCATTCCCGCGGTGATTATGCCAAAGCGGCGGAGCTGTATCAGGCTTCTCTCAAGATATGGGAGCAGGTAGAGGATAAACCTTCGAAGGATTACGAGATTGTTGTATCCAATTATGCCGACCTTTTGCGCTCGCTCGGCCAGGTGCGCAAAGCGCACCAATTGGAGGTTCGGGCACGGAAGAAACGTTCGGGCTAACTATCAAGTGTCGCTCGGCCTGCCTTCTTCCAATGTCTCCGGTTTGATCTTGCGGGCGGTCGGCATGTGCGCATGGTAGGAGCCACTGGTTTTTGCTCGCGTGGCGGAATTGGCAGACGCGTACGGCTCAGGACCGTATGGGGAAACCCGTGGAGGTTCGAGTCCTCTCGCGAGCAGAGCTTGGGTTCCTCCCCACCGGTCCTTACCCAGAAGTAAAAACTATCGGCAAGCCGCCGACTTCGATTATTTTGCTAGATTACTTGCGCGCAGCTTTCCTGCGCGCCGCCCAGCGAGCCTTCATTAACTGTGAAAGCCTTCTTCGCCCGGCAGGTGTAAGTCCACCTTTCTTCGCCGAAGGGGCTTTCTTTGTCCCTGCGGTCTTTTTCCTTGCCGCCCAACGGGCCTTCATTAGCTCGGAGAGCTTTCGCCGACCAGCGGCCGTAAGTGCGCCTTTCTTTTTGGCAGGGGCTGCTTTCGTCCCGCCTTTTAATCTAGCCCAGCGGGCCCTAGCCGCAGCTGAAAGCTTCGCTCGGGTTGAAGGCGAAAAGTAACGCGCCGCCTGTTTGGGGGCTGCTGTGGGTCTGACCGCTGTGGGTCTGACCGCTGTGGGTCTGGCAGGTGCACCTCCCAGGATCGAGGAAAGACGTCTTTCCAGACCATCAATTTGCCGGCGTATTGAAACAGCTTCTTCTAACGCTTTAACAGATATATCCATACCGGTCACATAGCCGGGGTTTGCCGCATTAGCAATCCTTTTTTATAACAAACTTTATGCCTAACATTTGTGACACGTGACTTTCAAACATTAGTTACATCCATGTGGTAAACAAGAAGTGAGTTGTCATATAATC
This sequence comes from Verrucomicrobiota bacterium, assembly GCA_003218915.1. Taxonomy (GTDB): domain Bacteria; phylum Verrucomicrobiota; class Verrucomicrobiia; order Chthoniobacterales; family UBA10450; genus Udaeobacter. The sequence continues at coordinate 1,816 of QHPC01000142.1, read as the reverse complement.
ATGAGTTGACGTTCATCCCTCTTCGAATGACAAACTCCAGTATCGCAACTGAGCCCACACGAGTTCGGCAGATGTTTGGCGCCATTGTCAGACGTTACGATCTGGCTAATCACATGCTTAGCTGCGGGGTCGATGTTTATTGGCGAAAACGCGCGGCCGACATAGTTTTCAGCTGGCATCCGGGAAAAATTGCCGATCTTGCTACCGGCACCGGAGATTTGGCTCTCGCACTCCAGAAGGAACTGCCGGATGCAAAGGTGACAGGTGTGGATTTCGTGCCTGAAATGCTGGAGCTGGCGCAGAAGAAAGGTGTGCGGCAAACAATTCTTGCCGATGCCATGATGCTGCCATTCGCAGATGCCTCATTCGATTGTATTACCGTCGCCTTCGGGTTGCGTAACATGGAGAATTGGAGAGACGCGCTTGTTGAGATGTCGCGCGTGCTTAGGAGAAACGGGCATTTGTTAGTGCTTGAGTTTTCACTGCCAACAGGACCGATTCTGCGCCCTATCTATCGTTTCTATTTACATTACTGCCTGCCATTGCTGGGCTCCGTTTTGACTGGAAAGAAAAGCGCCTATGACTATCTCGGGTGCTCGATCGAACAATTTCCCAGCGGCCGTGCGATGGTCGATTTAATTGAAGCAAGCGGCTTTGAGCACGCGACACTTCAACCGTTGACTCGTGGCATCGTGACGATTTACACAGCACAGAAATCTCAAGCCGGGCCATCCTGACTCGAAGTTAAGCGAAGTCGAAGGATCTCATGTTGGAACTTTTAGGTAACACTACGGGACGCCTTTGCTAATCACAAATGTGCCTTCGCGCGCGTCGGCGTGTGCGCACCATGTTGCGTCATTGGCTGGAGCGCCGATGATCAACTTATGTGACACCTTGTTATCGGGTGAAGTTGTGAATGCGAGAGTGAGCTGCGGTTTTTCCAAACCATTCTGAGGCTTCGTTGCTCCCAGCCAGCGCACTGCATGCAGGTTCGACAAGGTGTTGAGCAACGCTTGTACTCTTGTCCCATCGATCTCACCAGTGCCTTTCACCCAATGCCACTGATTGTTCTCACCGCGTTCCAACGAAAGCTCTTTGTCTGTCGTTATGGTCAAACGATGAATTTGGTCGGGTTTAAACTTAAAGATCGATAATTCCTGCCATTGCGAAGGGTCCGTTGAGATCTGGTCTGCCAAACCGCGGCGCACCGCTACCACAAATGGCTCATCGGTAAGTCGCGCGTATACATAGTCTCCTTCTTCTTTCCCAAACGCGATCGTGGCAAACGGCTGCTCACCTGCTTTGGTCTCAGCAGTGTTCTCCGACGCGAACGAGCTGTACGTTAATTGCAGGCGCGGCTTGTCGAGGCCGTATTTTTGGAGATTCGAAGCGACATCTTCTACAAACTTTGTCCCGCGCTCGTTTTGCAATGAGTCTATTAGGCGGCGGACCGCGCCTGAGTCTGCGGGCGCATTGTTTTGACTGGCGATTGTCCAATTGCCACCGTTACGAGCAAGAACAGTCTTACCTTTACCCGGAACATCGATCGTGATCCGATCCAGGATGTTTGTGTCGATCCGAACCAAATGATTGTCCCGTAGATCGGCTGGCTTAGTGTTGAGGGTCCCTTTAATCTTCCTTGGCAATGTGTAAACGGCCCCGCGAGGAGCAAATCGGACATAAACCTGGTCCTTGTCCTTTTCAGATATGCTGCCGATTTGCAGCGTTTGACCTTTGTCCTCCCCAACGATCTTGCTCGAGTCAGCAGTCTCAACTTTTTGGTCTTTTTTCCCTTCCTGGCTAAATAACGTGATCG
>QHPC01000165.1 GCA_003218915.1 Verrucomicrobiota bacterium | reverse complement strand
TTCTGGTATTCACGAGCCAACTCCGCGACAGTGATGCTGCTTGAGAGTGCTTCGAGGTGCGCAAGATAAAAAGCGGTCGCTTCGGCGATGGTCTTATTATGAGGACTAAGTAGCGCAGCACAATCGCGCGCCATGATCCGCAGTGAGTCGGGGATGGCTAGGGCATCTTCTCCTTCCCGGGCACGTTTTATTTTGATTCGGGCAAGTTCGCGCTGGGCCTCAATGCGGGTGCGAAAGAAGAGCCGTTTACGTTTGCCGTTTATGCGGAGTCCTTCAATGACGTAGCGTGCGGTGCGCGAATGCGGATACTCTTGGACACGCAACTGAGGCTTACGCACGCGCAGATATTCTTGTATCTACGCTATAGTGTCAACATCATGCCAGCAGAGTTTGGCCGTGCGGAATAGATACTCTAACGTAAGATGTGTGGTATCAATGTCTTACGAGCACTTTTGTGGGTCTATAAATAATCGGACGGCGAATCCGGATATCTGCCTAGGAGGTTGTATCATGCCTAGGAATAGTGGCGTACGAGTGCGAATATGGAAGTATGTGTGAGCGCATTATGCCGTCAACTTGCTGTCACCGGTTAGGGATGATCCCCGCGCCGTGGAGAGGATCGCTGGAATTCTGACAATTCTCTCCTTTTTCTGGGGCGGAAACTTTTTATCTCGTCTTTTTGCGTTCCAGAGCCAATTCGCGCGAATGGCGCAATACCTGTTAACTCGGCGTTGCTCATGCGAACAGCTAGATGCTGAGGCCTCCAGCGGGACTTCCAGCGGGACCTCCAGCGGGCGTCGCTTAAAGAATAATCTCCGCGATAGCGTCAACGTTCAGGATACGCCAACGTTTGGGTCCACCGGGATCTCTTAATGAGTGTTTCCCGCTCGTCGCAGACCGAACTTTCGGGCTCCCGTAGTGGGTAAACTCGATGTCTTGCCGCTTGGCTACACTCAGTTTTGTTCCTGTCTGCAGGCGGATCGCGAAGGGAACGAAAGGCTCGGCCTCGGCCAGCTCGCGCAACTGATCGAGCATACCGTTCCCAGGATCAAAACCAGAGGCAACTTTCACGGTTTCGTTATTGATGATGCGCGTGCCTTGAAGTGGCGCAGGAGTATCTGTTCAACATATTCGCTCATTGTTGTGGTAGCCTCCGTAGCAGCTTGATCCAATAACTCATGAGTCGTTGGCAGCATTGTGAGCTGGACCTTCTTCTTGCCCAGCGGACGTCTGGATTTCTTTTTGGGCTTTTGAACCATGCAGAAACATACTGCAAGGTGGCGGAAAAAGGCAACAAAGTTTCCACATAAATCGCTTGGGATACTACGGAGTAATGCGGAAATGATATTGACATATTCCATACAATATCCTAAAGTGAGGGAACGTGCGTCCGTATGTATCTCTTATGCCGCAGTGACTAATCGCTGCGCGGATTAAAACACATGCCTACTCCTGAACCTACTTCTACCAACAACAACGGACGCGCCTTGATCCCGGTCGGTCCCAAAGGCGTTGAGCTTAAAGACGTCGATTCGATGTTTCGGTTCGCGCGCTGCTATTTGCAATCCAATTTGGCGCCGGCCAGTTTCAAGAACGAGCAGCAGCTGGTGATCGCTTGGGCGAAAGCTGCAGAACTGGGGCTCTCACCTCTTCAGGCTCTCGAAGGTATGACGATCATCAATAACCGTGTCGGCATCATGGGCGATCTTGCCCTTGCGATGGTGGAGGCAAGCGGATTGCTCGAGCAAAAACGTGTCGAGTACTCTGGTATTGGCGACACGCTTGAGTGCACGGTCACGCTCCAGCGACGCGGCAGAGAGGCGCAAGGCTATTCCTTCAGCGTCAAGGAAGCCAAGGCAGCCGGCATTTACGATCGCTCGCCTACATGGCGCAACTATCCGCGCCGCATGGTGTATTACAGGGCGTTGGGCTTTGGCCTGAGAGACGAGTTTGCTGACATCTTAAAAGGCACAAAAACCGTCGAGGAATTGATGGATTATCCGACAGAAACCGATGCGCCACGTGGACGTCGCACCAAGGTCGTCCAATCGGTCGAGCCTGAAAAGCCTGTGCCAGTTGCCCAGCAGAACGGCCAGAGCGCCACGGACAGTAAAAGCGCACGGCAAGCTGTACAGTCTACCAATGGCGCTAGTCCGCTTGAAAAGGTGCGCCAGCGGCTCGAGGAAAGCCGGATTAGCGAGCAAGAATTTCTCGATGTCTTGCGACTTTCCAAGATACCCGAAACTCAAAGTCTCAAGTCTCTCGCATGTGTTTCGGAGCGGATCTTACTCATGTCGCTTTCAGGCTGGGACACAGTCACTGAGATCGCCGGCGAGCTCCGGGAACGCAGAGCGGAGGTTTAATCAATGCCCGAAGAACTAGATCAACCGGCTACTAAACGCGATTTGCACGATTTGGGCGTTGTGTTGATCGATCGGATGCAACGCGTCGAGCGTGAGCAACTCTCCTTGAGCGAGAATGTTGCCAAATTGCGCAATTCGATGTGGCTGAACATTGTGGTGCCATCACTGACCCTGCTGGTGTCATTGGTTATCCACTATCTGTTTCATTAAAATGGAGAACGTCGAAAAAATTCATGCGCAGTTAGCAATGCGACCCTTTCGTCCGTTTTGGATCGTGACTCACGATGGTAGCCAAATTCGGATCGATCGAGCGCAATGGTACTGGGAACCGCCTGGGGGCTTCGGCGAATTTGCCGTATTTGATACTCACGGCTATTCGCTACTCAATTATCGCGACGTTTCCTCAGTCGTCGTGGTCGAAACACCACCACCACCACCACAGCCGTGAATCCGATCGAAGCATTGCAGCATTTGGAAGCGTCTGGTCTGTCGGCATCACAGGCTCGTGCGATCGCCAATGTTATCGAGCAGCGGCGGGAACAGCTGGTTACCAGCACGGAACTCAAAAGCGAACTGAACGCCCTGGAAATGCGCCTCAGCGATAAGATCACAGCTGTCAAAGATGAGCTAGAAGGACGGATCAGAGGGCTATGGCACTTGATCTGGCCGGTGCTCGCAATCGGGATAGTCACATGGCTGCTGCAACTATTCTCCACGGAGCTTCGACGCTTTCTCCATCTGCCGTAATGCACCTCTCCCTTCTCTCATCCGACCCCGAGCGTCTAGGTCTTCCATCCGGCTCGCATTTGGAGCGTCTTGTTCATTGCCGGGCCAGTCACGCGATGAGCATGAAAGCGCGTCAGTTAGGCCAGGCGACGCATGAGGATAGTGAGGCTGCTCAGCAAGGCACGCGCATCCACGAGACGTTGCATACCGGCAACCTGGAAGAGCTCGGTCCGGAAGAACGCGAGCTTGCCGAGGACTTGAGACGACAAGAACTTGATCTGCTCTCAGAGTGGAAGCGCGATTCTACTGTCCAGGAGCGACGCGAGGAACGGTTCTATCTGCGGCGCGAAGGACATCTGTTCCCGATCTTTACCGGCCAGCCTGATCTGGTTTTCAGCCAAGGCAACCGTGCTCTGATAATTGATCGCAAGCTTGGTCGGCGCCAGGTAAGCGCGCCATCTGAGAATTGGCAATTGCGGGCTTATGCCGTGCTTTTGGCTCAGGCTGACCCAGGGCTTGAAGAGATCACTGTTGCGATCCAATCGCCTTTCTTCAAGTATCAGCCGGCGATCTATGGTTGCGAGGAATTGGACCAATTTCATCGATTGATCCTGACAGTGCTTGCCTCATTGAGTGATCCCGGTGAACCGATGATCGGCTCTTGGTGCACTTTTTGTCCCGGCAGTATGATCTGTCCGGCGCGATCGAAGGAAAGAAATCAACTCGCTATTCCAGTGCAGGAGTTACCAAGCGGCACGGATGCGGCTCGGTTGCTTGAGATGGTCGCACGCGTCGAGGCCGTATGCGACCAAATTAAAGCCCATTACAAAGCTCAGCTTGAGACTGACTCGTCATGCGTGCCTGGCTGGCGCCTGCAGTCTTCTAGCCGGCGCTGGATACCGCATCCAGAGCAAGCTTTCGAACGGCTGATCGAGCAGTTCTCGGTCTCTGAATTTCTGGAGTGCACTTCGGTTTCAGTTTCGGAACTGGAGCGCGCCTGGGCCAGCAAAAACAATGTGCCGACCGCTCAAGCCAGAGTCCGATTCAGTCGTTATATGGGTGACTGCATCGCCGAGAAACGGGTCGCACCGAGTTTGCGGCAAACAACTAACCAACATTCAATTTAATGAACGCCGTAAAAGTTAAACGCGAAGACCTGCTAACAAAAGTCCGAGCTAACCGTGAAGCTCACCGAGAGCTGTTTCTCAAAGCTCAAACCAATTATCGCAGGTTCATTATTGAAGAGCTTGACCGGATGCTGGGTGACGCGAAAATCGGTCGTAAAATCAGGCGCTCAATCGATTTGGTTGAGCCCCGGGATCATACCAGCGATTACGATCGAACAATCATGATGCTCGAAATGAGCGTGGACGACACGATCATTCTGGATGCCACTGAGTTCGATCAGTATGTGCGCGACGTCTGGGCTTGGAGTCAATATGACGGGGTTACTTTGGGCGAATATGCGGTCGGTGCACCAGTTTACAGAAAGCCAAAGCGGAACTGGGAAGACGAGGAGGAAGAGGATTGATGCCGATAAGCTTTTGGGAAAAACCGTGGGCATTGTTTTTATCAATCCCAATCATGTTTGTAGCGCTCTTTGGCGGTTTTTGGCTTTTCTTTAGCCTCGTACCTGGACCGATTCAGACCCACGCTGAAATCAAGCCGACAATCGAACAGGTTAGCGCGGGCGGAGTGACTATAATCGACCTGAAAAGCGGGACTGAGATCAATCGGATTATCGTGCCGCCTAATGGGCCTGCGATAGTTGAGCGGGTGATCATCAATACCTGGGGCGAGCAAGATGTCCGGCAGATAGGCCCATTAAGATGAGAGTGCGACTATTAGCTCTAACAATGTTGTTCTGCGCAACCGCACACGCGGGCGATTATCAGGACGGTTGGCAATGCGGCTGGAAAGAAGGTTGGCGCATTGAGTCGGGCGATTATTTTACGCCGTTCCCGCCTTTCGCACCGTTCCCGCCATTGGGTCACGATTGCTACAGAGACGGATTTTCCGAAGGAGTGCTGGCTGGCGCCCAAGCTGCACGATGCGGGCACTAAATAACAATATGGACACAGTAAAAGAACTAACCGAATGCCTGGCCTTACAGAAAGAGATCGACGCGAAAGTGATCGAGTTACGCAAGCGCTACAAGGCTGTTTTGGATACTGAGCGCGCCCGCGGCAATACCCAGACCCTCCTCGTCACAATTGGTAATCAGATGTACGCGCTGGAGCCCGAAGATAACAGTAGCCGGTTGATGCGCGAGGCGATCGAACAAAGCCATCAGCTTGAGGGATTTTATTTATATAGGCTGTTTAAGATTGGGAGAGTTGTTGAATGAGAAAATTTAGACCTGATCCGTTGCCAAAAAACGCCTCTTTCATTCGGCGCTTAGAATATTGGATCCAATACATCATTAGCTTTTTTATCTTCGATTTTGATGGGCTACCGGCGTTGAGCGGACTTTTGACCGGGCTCGCACTGATGCCGTTGATGTTTGCGATAGCCATGCTGTTCTACTGGGTGCTGGTTCTATTCAAACACATATTCACAATGTCATAATGAGCAATCCTATCCCTTTTGTTATTGCTGGTAGTTTATTCTTCCTGCTCTTAATCGCAACTTGGCTCTGGGTCGGTCCTAACTATGGTGTCTACCAACAGCGTTTAAGCGGTGAAGCTGAGTTAGCCAAAGCTGAATACAGTCGTCGGACTGCTGTCGTTGAAGCGCAAGCCAGGCTCGATGCTGCCTCTAAACTTGCTGAGGCTGAGGTCATGCGTGCGCAGGGTGTCGCAAAAGCCAATCAGATCATTGGGGAAAGTCTCAAAGTAATGAGGCTTATCTACGCTATCTCTGGATCGATAAATTGGATTCAACCAAGGGCCAGATTATTTACGTACCAACCGAGGCAGGGCTGCCCATTTTAGAGGCGGGCAGACTCTCGCGTTAAGGCATCCAAATGAGCGCAATGGAGGATACCCAAAAACTTGTTGGCCTGGATAAAAATGCAAATCATACCCGCTCACAATCATTTTGAATTGCCGGTTAGGCTCGAAATCGCGGGCGTTTTCCGGAGCGCCGCCAAATTGATAACCATCCGATTGCATAAAGCCAAAGTCTACACCGTATGTCCAAAAACAACCAGGATCTAACGGCACGGAGGTTCGACCCTAACTCATTCGACTGCGAGCTGCCGTACGGCGTGCGGGCCGAGTTGCTGCGCCCGAAACGGCCAGTGATCCTTAAACGCTCGCCTGTTTACCAGCCGCCGGATTATTCCGGCATCCTGCAATTGGGCTGCTCGGTCTTGGTCGTGATGCTCCTGTTAGTTGCCGCATTTACCAGTCGTCAGCCGCAGAGCGCTCCAATCGCTCAGCCTACCCCGGTGCCGATTGTGCAGCCCACGCCGGCCCAGCGCGAGCAGCCTCTAAGCCCGCCACCGCCAGTTATATCAGCCCCTCGCGCCAGGCTGGTGCTCTACAAAAAGTGGATGGGCAACGGCGTCTGGGAAGTAATGGATTCGACTGGGCGCACGGTCAAGATTCTCGTAGATCCTGCACCGCGGGCGCAGCTGGTGCAGCGAGCGCTTGCTTGGCAGCCGGGGCAAGCGCGCATCATGCGTATGCCCTACGATGAGAGCTTCGAAGTGCGCGGCGTGCTCAAAGGTTACCTGGCTGAAGTAGGACAACTTCCTCGGAGCGGGAATGTAATTGGTGATACCTGGATCGTTGGACGCACGCCTTGGGTTTGGGTGACCGTACCAGGCACAAGTGCTCCGATTTGGGCGGACCCGTGATGTTATGATTCCGCAACTCAAGTCGCTACTCCTACCTCCGGTGATCCGGGAGCGGCTCAGAGCTAAAACCGATTCTGATTCGGCTCTGCCGATCAACCTGAGCACTAATGTCATCGAGCGACTGAAAAAAGATCCGGTACGCGCCGACCGCTTGAGCGATCTGGCAGTTGCTATCTGGGATCACTTGGAAGCGCGCCGGCCAGGTTGGGGCCCGTGGCCTTTAGACACAGAAGACGCATTGGTTGTCAGCATGCTTCTTGGAGCCCTAATCGAGCATGAGGTCAGCCAATCGATTCTCACATTGTCTGAGGACGAAATGGCCTTTGTTGAGCAGCAAAGCCAGGAGCAAGGACTCTCACTAGAGCAAATCCTGATCAACAGTATCGTCGAGCGCGTAGAGGGCCAACGCTGATTGCCTGCGAAAAAGAAGTATGCGCCGTAATTAAAGTATAACGCGTATTGGTCGATAGGAAGAGTTGTGAATAAAAACAAATTTTCCAGTAGTGTTGTATCACCTCTTTGCCGTCGCACCGAAGCGATCAAATTAATTGGCGGTGAGGGAATGTTGAGACGCTGTGAGGAGCATAGATGGCTGAAAGCGCGAGCAAGGAGTCCGGGTTATGTCGTCTACCGACGTGAAGACGTGCTGGCAGTTATTGCACGGATCGATAGCGGCGAGCTTCCTGGATACATGCCAAAGGCGAAGCGCTCTAGCTGAAGCTCGGGACTGCCGGCGCGGGCTCTGGAGCGATCCTGACCCAGTGCCGCCTTGGGAGTTTCGGCACGCTGGGCATTGACAAGAGCTTCTTTATGTGGGAGAGTCCCACATGTTGGTCGTTATGGACGCAAAACGTAGGTTGACGGTGCCAGTGGCTGCCAGTGACTTTAAGCCTGGCGACACCTTTGAGGCCAGTTTCGATTGCGAAGAAAGTGAGATTGTTTTTCGCAAGATAAATCAAGATGAGAGCTGGCTTGATGTCCTGATGCGCTGCCCTGTGCCAATGGATGATCTACCTCCAAGAAGTCGCGAGCTTCCCAAAAATCTAAATCTGTGAGCTGGCTCGTTGATACAGATGTTCTTAGCCAGGGGGCGAGAAAAAATCCCGTTATTGTTGCCTGGATCAAGGCGGAATATACCCGCTGCTATACAAGCTCGGTTGTTATAGCGCAGCTTGGGTATTGGGTGCGAACAAAACAAGGCAGGCAAAGGGCAGCATTGCAAGAATGGCTGTCTCGTCTGGTCAGGACTCTTGAGGGACGCATTTACGGCTTCAGTGTTTCAATCGCTTTCACATGGGCCGATCTTCGATACCAGATGGTCAAGGCCGGTAAGCCGATGCCGATCGAAGATAGCTACATTGCCGCGACGGCGTTGCGTCATAACCTGACGATCGTCACAGGTAATGAGCGCGATTTTCGGCGCCATGGTATTAAGGTATTTAATCCGTTTAAGGAGCTTCCTTTATAACATGTCAACCTGGAACTATCGAATATTACGCCATAATTACGGGGCCGAGGTAGGTTACGAAATCCACGAAGTTTACTATGACGATGACGGCAATCCACAGGGGTGGACCGAGAACGGTAAAGCGCCTTATGGAGAGACGCCGGAAGACTTGATTTGGTGCTTGGAAACAATGCTCGCCGATGCCCGAAAAAGTGTAGCTGACATTATCGACTACGACACCAATCCGACAGGCAAAGGATTGTAGCCGGTTTTTGTGTGTCAGGAAACCGGCAACCCCGCGGCAGCAGCCCATCCTGCATTTCGCTCCGGCGGACGCTGATACAACCTTGCAGGTCAGCGACATAGAACTTAACGGTCCCACAGCCAACTGGCAAATACTCTTGGAGTTTAAGAAGGGGGAAGAATCCCACAGGCTTTAGCCATGGGTCGTTTACTTTATATCGTCTCGTTGGAATTGATTACGGAGCGCTTTTTCGACATACACCGTTTGGCTAACGCCCTCAGTTTGCGAGGCGACTATCAGTTTTCGGATTGTTTCGGGCGTGAAGCGCATATTCTTGGCCTTTTTGTTCCGGCCGTATGCCCGGGTTCTTTCCATGGATTTCTTCATTAGGAAAGAAACATCGGATAGGACAGCCGGAAATAAAAGGAAAATGTATCCTAAAGTGGTAGCCACATTCTGCCGTACTGTTGAAGCAGGAACACATGGACAACATCCAAGAGATCCAACTTGAAATTGCCGGCCCAATAGCTTTATGGACTCGGCTTGATTCTGGTTCCTGCCCGCGCAGCTATCCAGCCCCGACTTTTTCAGCGGTCAAAGGCATTTTTGAATCTATCCGTAATTGGCAACATCTCGTTGTTGTTCGTCCGATTCGCGCCGAAATATGCGCTCCAGTTCAGTATCATCGCTACACGACTAACTATGGCGGTCCGCTCCGTAAAACCTCCCAGATCCGAAAAGGCGATTCGTTCCAGCTGCACTCTGAGGTTTTGATCAATGTGATCTATCGTCTTTACGCAGCAATCGACTTTATCCCCAACGCTTCAGGTCCGATTTGGGGCTCCTTCGCCGCGTCTGAATATCGAAATGCATTCAACCGGGGGCTCGAAATCGGGCGTTATCACCACATGCCATTTCTCGGCTGGAAAGAATTCGTGCCCTCATATGTCGGGCCATTCCGAGAAAGCACGGCAGTGTGCGACACCGAAAACCATTTGATTCCGGCAATGCTGCACAGTGTCTTTGATCAGCTCCACAATGGCAACCCTGATCCTGTTATCCGCCATAATGTGATGATCAAAAAAGGAGTGCTTAACTATGTTTAGCGAACTTGTGCAAGCGGCTCGCACACTTGATCGGCTTGGAATCGTATGTCCGCAATGGCATCCGCGTCTTGCTCCGATGCCGGGCGATACTATGTTCGTCGTTTCCGTTGATCAGAGCGGGCTCCCGGTAGAAGTGGAAATGCTCAAAACCGACACTGGCCTGCACAAGATCCGAGAAGATGCCGCAGCTAAGAACACGGCCAGCTTTCCGGGATTCAACCTACTAATCGATGCCAGCAAACTCAACAGCAGCCCGCTGCGCGCTTTTGAGTACGCCGCACGGTTGCAGGTTGAATTTGCTGACGCAGTTCCAGAACTAATCAACTTCACCCGATTGCTTGACGTAATTGGCAACTCAACACTGAGCGCAACAGATTTTCATTCGGCATTAGTCGCCTTATTGCCAGCGTCTTCACTAGCCAGGAAGGTCAAATTTAAAGATGACAAGAACAAAAAATATTCGCTTTATCTCGATTTGATTCCGGCGCTGCGTGATCCTATTCAGCCGCGTGTGGCGCACTCCAAAACCAGCGCGCTAATCAATCAGCATCTTCTGGCCCGTGTCTCGGTTCCACAGCTCGGTATCGATCATTACAGCGGTGAGCATGTCGCGATTACAAATGCCTTTCCTTCATTGAGCGCACCAATTTTGGGTCAACTCAAACTTTACTCGCTCAATACTGACGCGATCTCGGCTCTTTCACGTTACGAGTTGACCAATGCTTTCACTGTTTCCATGGCTCTGGTGCAATCAGTCAGCGCCACACTCAATTATCTCACTGCAGATTCGCGCAAGGGTAAAACCTGGTGTCCTGTGCCAAGTCAAAAAACCAAAGAATCTGATCTCTTAATAGCTTATTTCAATGGTGGCGACAGAGAGTTGCTCGATACTTTTCCGAGCGCTGACATGTTTGGCGTTACTGATTCTTCTGACGCCGATTTTGCAGCTCTATGCGAACCTGCGATTCAATTACTCAAGGCCAAGTTGCCTGCCAATCCTGAGCTTTCTACTCGGTTGCTTGTACTCCATAAAGTTAGCCGAGGCGTGCAGCAGGTTGCTCTTTGCCGCGACATTCATGTACGCGATTTGATTGAGGCTTGCACGCAATGGCAGGCAGGCGCCCTGCTCGCGCCAGAAATCCGGCTCCCCGTGATGGATAAGAAGACAAGCAAGCCGCGCTGGTTGACTAGCCGCGCACCGTATCCACTGGCGCTATCATCAACGATCAACCGGGTGTGGAAAACAGATCCTGATGAAGTTTTCAGCTGCGATTATCAATACGCTTTTTCTGCTTCGGATGCTTATGACGTGTTTCTCTGGCATTCGCCGCTTGCGCGGCAGAAAACTGAGCGCGCGCTGACGCTCTTGGTTGAGCGTATAGGCCGTGTGCTAAGCGCCATTGGCCGGTACCAAGTACAAACCTACAAGCGTGAAAATCGCCATGGCTATTATGTCGTTGGCGAGGATGCACGCAAATATGCTCTCAACGCCATGCCTCTTATCGGCATTCTACTTTTTCGGATCGGGCACTCAAATTATATGAATACATCTATCACGCAACTGGGGCATCTGCTCCAACTCATGGATGGTCTCCATCTGCAATATTGCCGCCACGTCCGCAAAGGCGATATGCCTACACAACTTATCGGTAACTCCTTTTTTAACGCTGCCTTGACGCGACCGCTCGATGCTTTTGTCAATGCCAATACTCGTCTGCAGCCATATCGGGCCTGGGCTCAGACAGTTCGCGTTACCGGGCCTGAATGTGAACTGCGGTTGGTCAAATATCTACTGGGTCAGATCAACGTTTGTTCTGGACTCATCGATCCTACTCAATTCCCAGCTAAGATGACTACGCTTGATAAAGCGAAATTCATCTGCGGCTATCACCTCGGCAATTCGTTTCAATCAACGCAATGTTCTCCAGACACACTGCAACCTATCAAAGATACAATAAAAAATGACAACGATCCAAAATAATTCCAACGGGCTATTGCCCGTTATCACTGGACTCCTGATCATCGAAGTCCGCAACTCCAACCCTAATGGCGATCCCAATAATGACGGAGCGCCACGTATTCGACCTGATAACAGAGGCGAAATTTCTGCCGTATCGCTCAAACGCAAAGCGCGCGATCTGGTCGGCAACAAAACCGGCCCGGTCTGGCTCCAAATTGCCTCAGAGCTTGGCCTTGATGGATCCGGCTATGATATCCTCGAAGCACGAGGACGGGACCGTGCTGAGTGCCAAACACGGCTCGAATCCAGTTCTCCAGGCTTCTGGGACGGAGCGCTTTTCGGGAACACGTTCTTGGAAGAGGGCGGCTCAGACATTATGCGCTGCGGTGCTTTGCAGCTTGGGATCGGGCTATCGGTCGCTCCGATTGATTGTCAATTTGCTACATGGACAAACAAGTCCGGTGTCGAAGCTAATAAAGATCGTGGTATGGCTCCTAACGCACAAAAGCTAGTAGTCCACGGGCTCTATGCGATGCCGCTTTTCGTTAATCCGACCGCCGGGCAGAAGAGCAGCTGCACGTTTCTCGATATCCAGATTTTCTTGGCCTTGATCAAATATCTTTACCCGCATACCGCCTCGGTCACCCGCCCAATGGTCGATATAATTCATGCGCACATCTTTACCCACAATGAGCCGTGTGGCTCATGTCGACCACTGGCCTTGATCGACGCGCTGACACCAAAGAAACTCGGCGATTTGACTCAACCTTCCATCTCGCAGGCCGATTATACTATACCGCAATGGGACGGTGAAAATGGCGTGGCACATCTGGTCGCTCGTAAAGATGGCAAAACTTACGCTGATTGCGGTACATACGTTGATCACGCGCAGTTCTAACTGTGACACCTTTGGCCCATAGCGCTCGAGCTGGCGTGCCAGCGCAAACCTACGCTGAGCACGTTGGCAATGTCGTTAAGTATGCACGCCATTTCGCGACCGAGGCCGCGGGTGCATTCTCGCCGAAATGGTGTGAGGCATTCGTCAGTGCAGTAGTAATCGCCGCTATTCCCCATGATCTGGGCAAACTCGACGAGATTATTGAATCGGCGCTGCTCGCTTACTCACATCATTGCGGGTTGCCGTCATTGCCGGTTGAAAAAGCCAAGCGTAAGTTTGTGCTGCGGGACCCAGCAATAGATGAAAGCACGCAGGAAAAATTATGGCAGCGCACCGAGAAACTCCTGGCCAATTATCTTGGCCAGCACCACCAGAGCTTTACGCCAATTACCTCTGTCGCCAATGTGCCATTTACTGGTCTGGTCCGAAGACTGGCGCTCTCTTGTCTGGTTGACGCAGACCATTCCGATACCGCCCAGAATTATCTCAATGAGCGCGAGCTTGATGGCGAACCATTGCGAGCCGCTGAACGGTTGGCTCAGCTCGATCGATACGTCGCTGGGCTTGCTACGACTCCAGGAAATGAAGCCGAAGCTCTGCGAGGAAAAATTCGGTCCGGTATCTATAGCGCTTGCCGCCATGCCGATCTGGCTAATGCGATCGTTGCTTGTGATGCGCCCGTTGGCTCGGGCAAAACTACTGCTGTTATGGCGCATCTGCTCGCTACCGCACATAAGCGTGGCCTGCGTCGGGTCATTGTGGTCTTGCCGTATACCAACATTATCAACCAGGCAGTCGATGTCTACCGGAGCGCTCTCGTACTACCGGGAGAAGACCCTGAACAGATCGTTGCGGCTCATCATCATCTGGTCGAATTCGATAGCCGCGATTTACGACAGCTCACTCAGCGATGGGATTGCCCGATCATCGTTACGACCGCTGTGCAGTTTTTCCAAACCCTCGCTGCCTGCAAGATTTCACGTCTGCGCAAACTACACCAACTACCGGGTTCGGCTATTTTCATTGATGAAGCTCATGCTGCAATCCCCGCTGCGCTTTGGCCGCAGTCGTTTAAATGGCTTACAGAGTTGTGCCGAGATTGGAGCTGTCATCTTGTTCTGGGCTCCGGTTCACTGGTTCGCTTCTGGCAATTGAACGATTTTGTGCCCGTAGTTGAACGCCCTGTTGTTACCGAGCTGATTCCCGAAGCTCTGCGGGTTGAGGCTGCAGCGCTCGAATCTCGGCGAGTTGAAATAAAAACTTGTAAAGATGTAATGGACTTGGCGACGTTAACCACCTTTGTGCAGTCAAAGCCGGGCCCGCGGCTAGTCATCTTTAACACGATTCAAAGCGCGGCGGTATTCGCACGTCATCTGCGCGATTCAGGACTTAGTGTCGAGCATCTATCTGGCGCTTTGACTCCGTTTGATCGGGCGATCATTGTTAAGCGAGTGCGCGATCGGCTGCTTGATAAAGCCGACAACGAATGGTTTCTAATCGCCACCTCCTGCGTCGAAGCTGGCGTTGATTTTAGCTTCCGCACCGCGTATCGCGAAAGCTGCGGGATGGTCAATATCCTGCAGATCGCCGGCCGAGCGAACCGTTCCAATGAACACGAGTACGGTGAAGTGTGGGATTTCCGGATTGCCGATGACAGCACTTTTAGCTTGCATCCTCAATTTGACACTCCGCGAGCCGTCCTGGCTCAAATGTTCGATGAGGGCAAAATCAGTCCAGAGCACTGCACTGAAGCACTCCTGCGCGAACTGAACGCAGGCACTGGAAAAACCGAGAACAAAATCGAGCTGATCCGTGATGCCGAGAAAGCTGGTGACTATCCGCTGGTCGCGGATGGATGCCAGGTAATCGTCAGTGTCACTCAGCTTGTAGTCGCTGAGCCTAGCCTGATTGCCAGACTGCGAGCCGGCCAGATCCCCACCAGCCGAGAATTAATGCAGCACTCCGTCCAAGTCTGGGACAACAGGTTTGAAAAGTTAACTCCAGATTGTATCGGTAATGAGCTGTATGCGTTACGGCCTGGGCAATACGACAATTTCCTGGGCTATATGCGCGGATTGTTAGATGCGAGCGGCGAAGTGATGCAAGAGAACGGCTAGGCGCTCGCGTGTTGAGGCGCAAGGAATTACGCGGAATTTTGCGACGATATAGATAGCTACAGAAGCAGGAAATGTTAGCCGCTCGCAAAATACCTAAAGAAATGTTGCCACGAGTCATTGCGTTGATTGAAACTGACGGTGGGAAGCGAGGCGAAACGCGAATCTATCCAGTTGCAGTGACCACGAGTCATTGCGTTGATTGAAACACTCAGGCCATGCGCGCGAGCATCCGCATACCGCCGTGTTGCAGTGACCACGAGTCATTGCGTTGATTGAAACTAATGGCTCGAGAGTGGATTTAACCCGGTGCTTAAGGTTGCAGTGACCACGAGTCATTGCGTTGATTGAAACGGGACCGCTTCCGGTATTCCTCCAGAGCTAAGTGGGTCGCAGTGACCACGAGTCATTGCGTGGATTGAAACAAACAAACCAGAGATTAAAAATCTCCGCGTTGATTGAAACATTAGTACAGTCGCAGGAGGTAAAAACTCTTGCGTGGATTGAAACCCGAATGCGCCTCCGATAAATGTGGTTCGCACCAGAACCCCAATGTCGCAGGAGCTGAAAACTCCTGCGTGGATTGAAACAAAGACTTTGAGCCTGAGCCATCTAGTGAAGAACAGAGTCGCAGGAGTTAAAAGCTCTTGCGTGGATTGAAACTCTTCCATCCCGGTATCAATCGCTGTCTTGGCGTATGTGTCGCAGGAGCTAAACACTCCTGCGTGGATTGAAACCTAAAGCTATCCCCGCATTATCCGATATTAATAAAGTTATGAGCATCCCAGTGTCGATTATAATGTTAGTCGCTAGCATTGCTTTATTTGTGTACTGGCAGCGCAAGAGAAGTGGCGGTGCTTTGCTGAGTGCTCTCTTGCTTTTGCCGGCGACCGTGTATTTCCACAACATCGAAAATGACAGGACGATCCTCGAACGGTGGTGCAAAGAAGCGGGGGTGACCGCTGAAGAGGTGACCCAATCAGGGTATGGCGATAGCGAAGAAGGTCTTTGCAAGCTGGATATCTGGAAAGTGGCAGTGCAGAAACGTTACCCTAGCCTCGACAATTTTGACCGCGTCGAAGAAATTGCGGACAAATGGATGATTGCTTACGATCAGAAGCACATTCACTGAGTCCGCGCGCGCAATTGCTCAGCGACTCGCTGTCTCCTGGCTAGCTCCGCCATGACTTGCCGCCCTTGAGCTGCTGCTCTTGCTGCCTGGGCTGACGGCGAGCGCGCTACCGGTGCCTTGAACCGGTCATAATCAAGTCGGGCCAATTGGTTAAACCCTTTGCTTCTTTGCTCCATCCCGGTATCAATCGCTGTCTTAGCGTAGGTCTGGGCAAGTGCAAAAATCCGGCGCGCTTCGGCCTCAGGTAAATTGTCATGCGCCCAGCTCAGGAATTCCATCACAGCCTCTGGCGTTTTTGACTTGCCGATCATCATTGGACTATTCGCACCGATAATGTCTTTGATTCGGTCATACTCAGCTTTGCGCTGTTCGATTGGCACCTTAGTCAACCAATCCCGAATCGCTGAATTAACCTCTTCAGAATGCCCTGCCAAGAGTCCATTAATGATGCGGTCCCGGACTGGGCTGAATGGGCTGCGGCCCGCCATCTTATAAGTAGCTTGCTGGGTACCCCTGGCCTCCGCTTGTGCTCTTAAGACTGGGTTCAGCTGTTCATACATACTAATTCGATTGCGGGCGAAATTGCGCTCATTGTTAGCGGCGTATTCTTCGCTGTAAGGAATCTTGATCCCTAGGCTGCTAGCCATTTGAGCACCGGCTCCTAAAAAAAGCTGTTTACCAACTCGATACGGGCTGATTAAATTCTTGGCGAACGTATCCATGAGTTGCGGACTCGGGATCGCACCACCTTCACCGCGCCAACCTTGATAAAGCGCGAAAAACGGTTCCAGCACGCCCCAGGCTGGCGGATGCATAGGATCTTTGAGCCGACCACTTGGGTCATGACCAAGGTGGTTCTGGATAACGTCATTATAGTTGCCAAACAACCCGCTGAACCCGCTCAACAGCAACGAGCCATAAGCTTTCTTGAGCGAATAGCTTAGCGCCGTTTGTACATCGCCTTTCGAAAACGCTTTACCGATCTCGGCCAGGGTCGGATCCTGTGGGTCACGGCGATAAAGAGCATTGAGCGCGGCAACGGCGGGCATCGTCAGGCCGGCTCCGACACCAAAATACGATAAGGTTCGCAGGATATGATAGCCTTTATCAGCCATTGATCCACTGCGCATCGCGCGAGCCAACGGCATCAGGTATTCGCGCGTCATCATACGCGACGTATTAGCACCCCACTTCTGGAACTGAAACATTGTCTTTCCGATAGGACTATTGAGGATATGTGCTGGCGATTGACCCGGCCCATAATTGCCGTGCACATCCATCACATACTGCCGGATGAATTCATCGGACATCTCCCCGATACCGCCTTCGCGCGCCAGTGCGGTCAAAGACCGAGTAGCGTCTTCCCCATGCTTGAAGCCGAATCGACGCGACACGAACTCGTTTCGAGCCCGGCTGATTGGATTATCCTTAACGCCATATTCACGAGTGAATTCGCGCAAAATTTCCTTGGCTTGTTGCATCGCAAACACCCGGTTAATTGATTCGGTCAGATCCTGACCGCCGAGCTTCAGCCCGATCTCAGTACCTCTGCGCACACCGCGTTCGATCCAGTTAGGGTTGGTAACCAGATCATAGTCATCCATGATGTTGCGCAAATTGGCTCTCAGGATGTTGCGATCGCGGGCTTCAGCGAGCCCTTTCTTCCATCCAAAAGGAAACTGGAGTGCAGTTTTAGCGAAACTGGTTGGGCCGCCAAAGACCATGTTTTGGGCTGCACCCGATACAAAGTTCATGAACGATGTCTGCGGATTGGATAGCATCAGCCCGGTTGCTGTGGTCCGACCCAGGCTGCCCAACCGATCCAGGGTGCTCCTGGGACCCTCGGCGAACTCCGCGTTGCGTTCTCTGACAATCCGATCGATGATTTTCTCTTTCGCGTCATGCGATAGATCGCCTCTCTGATTAACGTGCTCGATTGAGAGATCAAACATGTCTTTGCCATTCGCAGATAGCTTTTGGCCGAATGCACCAATCTGCGCCAATCGATCGGTCGCACGCCCGGCGTACCGCAGGAACGCTTCAGGGCTGAAGTCATAGAACGAGTACGGTAGCCGCATCTCACGAGCGCGCTCGACGTTGCCGAAGTGATCGTTGGAATGCGGCTCACCATTGATCGCATGAGTAAATTTGTCAACGAATTCTTCGCGGCTCTTAACCGTTCCGGCAGCGATCTCCTGCTCCACAATCTTGTTGAATTCGTTCGAACGATTGCCATCGCGATTGTTAAACACATCACGCATATCATCGCTGATCCGCCACGGATAATAGGTATCACCGATCAAACGAACCGGCCGGACCCGTCCCTTGGAATCCTTAACATGAACATTGAGTTCCTTGAGTAACTGGCCGATACCAGCCGCAGTGTCTTTGCGCGCATTCAAGAGCCGCATGGTATCAGCGCCTACTACCGGCAACGGCTTACGAGTCTGTTCAGCTCTGATATAATCAGTCCATTCACGAGTCACCCGCGCACGCTCACGCCCTGGGATAGACTGAAACGCGCTGACCAATTGCGCCAATCGGCCCCGCTGCCCGTAAGCCTGTACTAGACTGGGCTTGCGCCGAATCGCCCGCGCCAGGTTAGGCACATAATCGAGCATGGCGCTCTCACCACCCTTAAGCGCTGTCGAATAACCGAGCTTGGCCCTCAAGATAGCTTCGCGTAGCGAGATTTTACGCTTTCCAGGAGCCTCTGGCCTTTCACCAAATTCGGCTCCTGTACCCTTTATTCTGGGTGCTTCACCGCGCCTAATCGCATCAAGCCCATCCAATTTCGCCTCAACAGATCGGATCGCTCGTGCGATCAGCGGTCCAGCTTCTCCGCCTCTGAAGCGCACATAAGCGCGTTTCAAAGCAGTCAATACCTTGCGCAGATAATTGGTCATTCGGCCAAGAAGTGTGCGCGGAACGAATTCTCTGATGTTGCCGCTGCGCCCCGCCTGAATTAATTGGCGTACCAATTCCCCGCGCATCTGTTGTGCGGCTTCTGGATTGCGTTCCAAATACCCGCGAATCTCACCAAAATCGACCATCGGCCGTCCATGCCCTGGGAAATGATAAGCGTTATAAGCTCCTTGGGCCGTGCGTTCTATAACTGCCGCTAATCGCCGATTGCCAGTACCTCTTGCCTGATCATACGCATCAAACATTTCCCGCATCGCCCTGCGACTTTCCTCAGTGACATGTTGTCGAAATAACCTTGGCTTCTGTTGTGGATCAGCTTTCTGCCAATCCTCATGCATTGCCAATAAATCAGCAGCATGAATCAATTCTTCATCAACGACAGCCCGCATTCGCTCGTGCGCCTGTTGGGGCGTGAGTCCCTCACTGATGGAATTGTGCGCCAATTTCAGCGGGTCAAGATTAACCTTGAAACCTTGCTCTTCGCTTAAATGTGCATAGTTCTTACCAGGCTCATGAGTTAAGCGCGCGCCCAAAGCTTCTATGGCGGGTCGGAACTCTTCTGTGACTATATGGGCTCGACGCAAGACTTCAGCATTAGCCGGATGAGCCCAATCAATGGGTCGCTCGCCCTCTACTGCGCGCCAGCCGGCGGGCGCTTCTCGTGCAAAAACTCCTTCGCCCCGCGCGCCAGGTATTGGTCGTAGTTGTCCAATTCGTCCCAGGTCCCGTTCACGAGCCATTCGAGATGCAATATCCTCTGGACGTCCAGCCGCGAGAGCTCGTGCCGCTTCATCTTCTCTCGCAGAAATAGCAGCTCCTCTTGGAGTTTCGCCAAATTCGGTTGGTCGCTCACCTCTAATAATATCGGCTGGGCCGAGTCGTTCTTCAATAGCACCTTGTGCTTGGTACCGGTTGAACAGATCCTGGTTGGTTTTATTAAGCTGCTCTTCGACGACATGTGGCTCTTGAGCAACGGGATGTCCCTCGGGCCTTTCGGTGACGACAGGCCGTTCCTCGGCCACAGGAGGCGGACGCTCCTCAGTTACAGGCGGACGCTCCTCAGCCACAGGCGGGCGTTCCTCTGGTACTACCGGCGGGCGTTCTGGCACTACCGGCGGACGTTCCTCAGGAGGCACTGCTGGTCTTTCTGGAGCAACCTCAGGCGCGCGCCGTACAGGCGGATGAGTTACCCCAGCAGCAATCCCACCAGGCACACTCTGAATAGCAGCTAGGCCAGCAGCTCTATCAATTCCCTCATCCCACGGTTTACCAGCCGCAACATTGGCACCAATCTGTTGCAACACCCCGCCGCCAGCGCCAATACCCATATGCGCTGCTACTGCCGATGTGATCCGTGCTACTGGATGGCCTATCCCACCGGTCAGTGATCCCAATCGCCCGCCAATCGCAGCACTAACAATCTCCTGCGGCGCCAGTTGCAGAAATGCCGATTTACCAGCTGCATCATTAAGTTGTTGTTCACTCCAGTCAGGATGATCGCGCTTGAATTCATCCTTGGCCTGACCATAGATCTGAGCCGCAAACGCGCTCTCTCTGATTCCAGGTGGCAACCATGCCAACGACGCACTCCCCAAAATCTGTGCGCCTTGTTGAGCCACAAATTCACCTAAGGTCCCTTGCAGCTGTGGATTCTGTTTTAACTGGTTCTCGATCCAGGTTTTCTTCTGCGCAATCGCCTGGCTCTGTTGCTGCTGATATTCAGGACTAGCAACCCGGTCAGCGCTATCGGCCAAGCCAACTATATCGCTGTATTGCTTGGCCGGGTCCAACTCTGCATTCAGCTTGCCTAACGTCTGTGCACGTTGGGTTGGATCCTTTATATCGGTGATCCCCTTGATGATCCGGCCCATCTCTTCACCAACGGTCAGGAAATTCGCGTCACTGGTCGCACGTTCAAAAGCTTTCTGCGGGTCAGGCTCCTTGTAAAAATCCTGCGCTTCTTTGATGATCTCAGTCTTGACCTGTTCTTGGTACTGGTGCCTGAACGCATCACTGACCCCCTCAACGCGTGTATTCAGCCGCTTGAAAAGCTGCACTGGCGATTGCTGGGCATCAGGCAACCATGATATCTGGGCCTCAGGCAGCTTCGTAATGATGTCGTGCTGGCGCGTCATGGCCTCATCACGCTTGACCGCTGCCCGGGCCATTTCTTCATCCGTCATCGTTTTGCCCGCGACTTGCGGTCGTTCAAAGCGCTGATGTTCCTTCGCGATCCCGCTCAAATCAATCCCTTGAGCGATCGCCGATTGTTCGCTCTGCCACATCCGCGGATCTTTGTTCACGTCCGGCCCAGCATCCGGGACAAGCTTGAACGCGAACTTGCCCTCTGTCCCAATCTGAGCAGCCAATCGTGGAGTAAAATCCGCGGCTACTCTTCTTGCCTGCGGGCCTGCTCCAGGACCAATATCAACAATCGGTACTCGTAACCGGCGGCCGTCGGGCGTGACAATATCCACGCGTACTCTGCGCCAGGCGGCTGGATTGTTGCCGAATCGCTCAACCAACACATCGTGCGGGACTGCGACGCCATACGTGTCTGGTGTATATAGCCCGCCTTGGCTCGCTGCACCCCGGCCATTATCACCTACTGCACGCGCCTCAGCTTCGCTTAATCCATGTGCACGAGCATCCGCATACCGGCGTCGGTCCTCCGCATCGCCAAATGTCGTGGCATTCCCGTAAACAAAATCCTCCCGCTTCTCTCCCGGGTAATAACCGTACTCCGATTGACCCGCTGGCCTAGCTCGCCTGGTAACATCCGGCCGACCCTCGACAGTTACAGGCGTTAGAATGATATTGCCCTCTGCATCACGAGTTTCTACCTGCGTCGTCTGAGCGTAGTCCTCAAAATGTTGCACTCTACCAGGACCAGCTTTAGCGACTCCCTCTCGAGCAGCTTCCCGCGGTTCACCGCCTCTAAGATAAGTCGTTACGTATTTACGAAACGTCTCCCACGGGAAATCGAGCGGATCCTGTTTGCGCTCTCCAGCCAGGTCTGCGTGCCCGATAACATTCTCAAGCGGGATATCAGGATGCCGACGCATGATACCGGCAACCGTCCTGGCAGTGGCCCGGACCTGATCATCGCTCCACTCCTCCTCCCCATCGATATGCTCCTGTTCGATCCCGATTGTGTACGGATTGCCGTCACCGCCGTACCTATCCCTGCCAGCGTGATGGGCCGTGTCAGCTTCCGGCACGAAATGCATCGATCGGCCGTCTTTGGTCGTGTAATAATGGGACGACACATTGCCTTGAGTCAGTGTGTTAATGTCGCCCTTCTCGTGTCCATCACTGGAATGAAGAACGATATACTGCGGTTCTTGCCCGCCGCGGCCAGGCCTATAACTGGTCGCTGGTATATCAACCTCTGGCTCTGGCTCAGGCTCTAACGGTTTCGCCGGCGGCAATGGTTTCTCAGGCTTGATAACCGCTTCGCCAGGCTGAATCTTTGGAGCTGTCGGAACAACATCAACGCCTTGCTCGCCCAGAAAACCAGCCTCTGGTGCTGCTGGTGCCGCGGGCTCGATCTTCGGTGGCGTTGGAGTGATATCGACGCCCTCTTCACCCAAGAACTTTGTCGGAGGGCCTAACGGCTCGGCAGGAGGAGCTGGCGCTGGCGGTACGCTGTAATCTTCAAAGTGTTGGACACGGCCAGGTACTCGAGACACTGGCGCCGGTTCAGCGGCCCTTCGTTCAGGCTCAGGCTGTTCTTTAGCCTCAGGTTCTTCGGGCTCAAGCTCTTCGGGCGCAGGCGGCGGCTCTTCCAGGACAGGTTCGTTTTCTAGATCAACGTCTTCCTGGTCGATCTCATCTTCGGCTGGACTCCACTGCTCAGCGAGTCGCTTGCGCCTGACCTCTTCTGAAAGCGTGCCATTAGCCATAGGAAGAGCCTCTGAACTGATCAGCTGTCTGCGCCATCCTGATTGCATCGGCTAATTGCGTATCCGGCACCCCTCCGCCAGTCGGCAATTGCCCAAGACTGAAACTGGCCGGCATGTTGCTCGGCGCCACAGACGCCAGATCAACCGGCGGCATCGGCGTCGGAGTCGGCCCTTGCAACGATTGAGCTGCCCTCGCACGCGCAATCGCATCAGCTAAATCGGTACCCTGCCCACCAGCCGGCAACTGCCCAAGATCAACCGGAGTCCCAGCCGCCTCTGGCGCACTAGCCAACTGCGTTCCCTCCGGAGTCTCTGTTCCAAGACCAGTCGTCTTCTTTTCCTCCGGCGCCGGTCGCGCATGTGGCTGCTTTTGATAAGTCTTGCCATCAGAAGGACTCACAAACCACCCCCCTTCAGGTACCGCGTTCAGCTCCACTGTACCCTTTGGCGTATACGGATTTTCCTGGCTGCCTGCACCCAACCCGCTCTGTGGCGCAGCACTTCCCATATAACGATCGACGTAAGAAGGTTTACCGCCGCGTTGGACACTGGTCGCATCATAACGCGCCATATTACTCTGGACTTCTTCAGAGCTTATATGCGCGCCAGGATAACTGCCTTTGGGTTTCAATGTTATAGCCCCAGTCTTAGGATCAACGTCAACTGTGTCAGGATCTTTCGATATGTATTGACCAGTATTGGAATCTTGCTCGACTAGCCCAGTAGCTGCCTGTAACCGGTCAAAAGTCCCTTTCCCGTGCTGCGCATCCACGTCCGCCCGATGATTGTTATAGTTGTAATACGACTGGTCATCCGGCGTACTGCTCCCAGGCTCATACTTAGTCGGCTTACCGGGCTTCCCGCCGGGGGCTTGCCCACCACCTTGCGATAAAACCGGCGCAGCACTCGCTCCGCCTCCGGGCCGCCACGGGCTTCGACCTGCGCCACCACCCGCCATTGCCGCTCTCCTGCGCATCTCCATTGTTTCAGCCGCGGTCTGCTGCCTCTGAGCCGCTATCTTCTGATTCTGTAGCGCATTGATCAATTGCTGGCCTCGAATCGCTTCATCCATTGCAGCCGCTCCACCTCTCTCGGGCGCTGTGCCAGCTAATGGCACACCAGCCGCCGGCGCTGTTCCTCCCACAAACCCAGCCCGCGGCGCATACGCCGTGTTCATGATCCGGTTGGCAACCCGATTGCGGGCCTCTTGTTCACGAGCCGCAGCTATCGCCTTGGCCAACTGCCCTAACCCACCACCAATCTGTTCCCCGATCTTCCAACCACCAGCAAATCCACCACCTTGATCTACCGCTTGAGCGTAACGGCGAGCGGGATAGTACGGTCTACGCGGGGTTGGTCGCGGTGTGTATTTACGTGCCATCTTTGTATCTCCTGGTTGCCCTCGAGCTTACTGATTTTTGAGCTGCGGTGCGACTGTAAAATTGGGGTGGCACAAGGCCGTTAAGATGTTGCAGTGTAGCCAGCTAGCCGTTGCGCAGCCTGCCAGCAACTTGATCCGCCACACAGCTCTTCAAGCCGGCTGAACATCTCTTCAAGGGTGACTGGGTCACCGCCAAAATCGATCTCCATCCGGTGCGCTTTATAGCCTAACGTTTGCGATAACAAAGTCCGGACCGCGAACTCCGCCGTATCCTTCGCGATCAACCTCTCAGGGCGTGCGCTGACCAGTATTCTCCAGAACGCCTGGCTATTCTCATCGCCGTCGCGGTGCGTGATGACCCGCCCCTGGTCGGAGTCCGCAACCTTCGGAAGCGGTTGTTCAGCAACTGGCTCAGCCTCAACCTCATGCGCTGCGTTTTCACCACCGCCTGAGAGCGGTCGGTATTGTTCAAACATCGCTGCCACCTCTGCCCGAATCGGCTCCGCCTGCGCCTCAATCCTCGCCGCATCCGTCCCTGTAATGTTGATCACAAGGCTGTTCTCGACTGTGTTGTTTTGCTGGATCAGGTTGAGCTGCACCTCGGGCCGACTGAAAATTTCTGGAAATCGCCTTTCTAGAATCCAGCTGCTGGCAGCAAAATTTTGATCCGCTTGTTTCTCGATCTTGCCCAACAATCGCAACGCAGCTTTCGCAGATGCCGCTTCAACCTTCGCGTCAAACTCCCAATCCTCGCGTTTCCATGTCATAAAACTGTCATAGGAAACCCCGACTGCAGCGCAACAAATCCGATATGGCGCCCCGGTGGAAATGACCTGCATCAGAGCCTTAACTTTCTCATCAGTTTTCTTGCTCGGGCGCCCGGCGTTTCTTCGCTTCTTAGATGCTGTTAGCGACGGCGTTCGCATAATTCAGTTATCCAAAATTCCCTATCGTTCAAAATGCCGAACGCACGAGCCAGTGTATCTAATCACTCCTGCCAAATGCGCACATTGCCAGAATGTAGCGCGTTTGATGGCTTCCGAGGGTCAAGATAGCGGGTTGTGTATTCAAGCGATTACAGCGCGAATCTGGCGCCCCAGCTCCAGCAGGTCGACCTTATCCGAATGGCTGGCCAGGTACGCGTTGATTGTCTCAGCGGCCAAATGCGCAGTCCGTTCACGGGTTTCACGGTCAGCAAGGATTGTCGCAAGCTCTTTGGCTTGTTCGTCGGCGGAGAGATACAAAAGCAGATCGGCGCGCTTAGCGCTGATCAAACCCTTCTCGTACGCCTCTCGGACGGCCACAATAGCACGGCGTCTTATTCTCGAGATTCTTTTGCGCTGTGATGGCGAAACTTTAGGCATCGGCCAACTCCGGGAATTTGGTTTCCAATACTTGCCTGACCGCCTGGCAGCGCTCAATCAGTTTGCCGCACATCGTATAAGCCCCGGCTGCAGGGATGAACTTATCCAAATGCGAGACCACCAGCTCGGCGTCGAAAGACGGATAACTCCCAAGCCTGGTCACGGGACGCAGGAACGGAATCTCGCGTTCGATGTGCTCGCGGCTTCTGGGCTTATGCCCATTGCCGTTATTTTCGGCTGGTTCGATGGCATTCTTGATTACACGCGCGATCTTGCTTGCCACTGGTTGAGTAGGGCCGCATCTGGGGCTTGCGGATTCAATCAATCTCCATGTTGCGCGCTGGAGTTCAGGCGATGGGAGAGCCGCAACCGGTCTGAGCACAGCTTCGCTGGTTGTAGGCGCTAACTCGATCCCATTCTCCTTGAGTGTTTGCGCTACGCTCGCCGAACGGATCATGCCGTCGCACGTGGATCGGGCAAGCCCAAACGTATCGCGGCAGAAGCTCTCGAAAGTCGAATGTGTTTCGCGATACAGCCGGCTGCTTCTGAGTTCGATCAATGCCGCGCCGACCTCTAAAAATGTCGACATCCCGCGCTCGATCTTCTGCACAAGGGAGCGCAATCGAATTTTCTCTTGCTGCGAGAGTGGGGTAACTGGCGCGCCAGCTTGTGCGAAAGCCAATTGGAGCATGACGATACACTATTGCAAGATGTCTCAAACTTGTCCACAAAAGACGATTTATGCTAATTTTCGGACCAATCCTGGTGAACACCGAACTCCTCCAAGAAGTAAGGACGGGATTTTTGGCCGATAACGCGATTGTGGCGATGGCAATCCGCGCCGGAGAGGCGGTCGATCCAGCCGAGCTGATCGAGCTTTGTTCAGGCGCAAAAACTGTGTTCAGTTTGGCAACGTTGTCATGTCGATCTTTGGACCGAGTTGACGATTGTCGCAGGATATGGGGTGATACGCTCGAGATATTCCAAAGAGCACGAGACGCGTGGACCGGTGTGCGTGCTACGCAAAAGGCTACGCAAAAGACTGCGCAAAATAGTGCGGACAGCCACGATCCGCTGTTGCGATTCTATTCGCTGCAACTCAAGCGGCTAAGCGAACTCGCGGCAGCGCGCGTGGACTTGTACACGATCAGCCAAGCCGAACGGCTGAGCTATGTGCGCCAATACAAAGCCGATCTGGATGAGGACATGCTCGAGCCCCACGACGATCCCAACGGCGAGGAGGCAAAGGTCAAAGAGTTCCTTTCGCTGCCGATTTAAAAAGTGCTCTGGTCGCTCTCTAAGCCATCTCCGAGCGTACCTTCCAGTTCTCGAATCTCGGCCAAGGCTTCTGGATCGTTGGCCATCTCGGCGAAAGCGTCTGCGAAAAGTTCCTGACTGGAGTTGTCCTGCATTTATTCAGTCTCCTTCGCGGCTAAAAGCTGGTTAAGCGCATCCAAGACGTTCTCGGCAGCTTCCCGTATTGTTTCTCCTTGAGAAATTGCTCCTGGCACTTCTTTGATTGAAGCGCTGTACCCACCTTCGGCACATTGTTCAAAAATCACCCGTATTGGGAAATCGTTCTCCAGGTTGGAATATCCATCAGTTTCGCTGGAGTTTCTATCGACCTTTTGAAGTCTTAATTGAGCCCGCCGGCAAATCCCCAAACATCGTCCACGTCTTTCGGCCGCAGCGCTCCAAGTGAGCTGTGCACCCAAATTTAACCTAATCTCAATCGTAATTATGCCGAATTTAAGAGCGTATCGAGCTCAGGCTTGGCGATCTGGATAAGATATGGCTGGCTGCTGTCTGGCCGGATGCGTTGTGGACTGACCTGGTGCGGCAGACACGGCAAAAACAGTATTCCAACCGCTGGCAAGTGCGTCCAGCGCGTTGGATACTGGGCAGCTCGGGTGTCAATTGAGTCCACCAGCAAACCCGCCAACAGACTGCACGATCTCGTCGGTATCTGCCAGCCCTAGAGCGCTCGGTAAACAGTTGCAATGCCCGTAGGTCTGAACGATTGCCAATAAAAGTTTTCTAGCCGCGCATATGCGGCAGCTGAACGTCTCACTGAGCTGGATTTCGCCATTGCTCAAGTATTCCAACGTGTAGTTCTTTCCCTGTTCGACGAGGCGCAGATTGTCGTCGTTGTAGAGAATCCGGGTAGAAGGGGGTGGCTGGTCCATGAGAACTTGAGAGTCTACGGGGTCACGCTTTCCTGGGCAATCCTACAGCCGCGCAGCAAAGCGTTGGCGTTCTGAACCACCTCCCGGGCAAACCACCACGCCCAGCGCTCGATCTCCCGTGCGCCTGCTTCTGGCGTCTCGACGAAAATGATCGGCAAATCGAATCTTACCTCAAACGCGCCCAGCGTCGCCAGCACAGCCTTGGGGCTGATCCTGGAATGGTAATGGCCAGCCGCGATTTCCTCGCGTGTGCCGATAACCAACAGCCGCTTGAACCGGTAGCCACGGAGTCGGTGCAGCTCGTGCTCGAACCGCTCACGGTTACCGGCCAGGCAACAATTAGCCAGGTCCTCGATGCTCTTTTTTTCAATCGAAAAGCTGTCCTCCAAGCCACGAATGCTGTAGTCGCCAGAATATAGCGTGCCCGGGACGACCTGGAGTCGCTCAAACCGCAGCGGGTTCTGTTCGCGAGGATCCGCAACAATTATCGGGCGCTGGTCCGCCAATTTCGATAAACCGCGCAAGCCCGGCAACGTCGCATCAGGGCCGAGCTCTGTAACGCCGGGAACAGGCAAGATGGCTGGCATTACGTAAGGCATTGGAGTAATTCTTGGTGCGTTCTACTTATTTTGCAGTGCAATGTGGCGGTGAAGTCAAACCGGCTGAACAGTGTTCACAGCATTACAGAAAACAGACGTACCAGCCGCGAAGTGGCTCTGATAAAGGATCTAGAGATAATAAATATGTGTTAATTTTCACAAAAATATATCTCCGCCAAAATTTGCTGTGCACTTTTTCTTCGCGCTGTGAGTTTGTTCCTTCTGCGAGACTTTGCGCGTGACCTCCCTCCACCCTAGCGTTTTCGAGCCGTACCACACGTACCACACGTACCAGCGGCTCCCACACTTGATTGGCACTGGTACGGATTGCATTTTGCAGCCGTACCACACGTACCGTTTTTACGGTGTCCCGCGTAAAAAGCGGTACGGCTGGTACGGCTGCATTTTGCAATGCCGTACCACCTAGATCCTTTACTAGAGCGGCCTGTACGTGTGGTACGGCTGGTACGGCTCGAAAATCAATATCTGGAACTCTTGATCACGCGTCTACTCGCGCAGAGAACGGATGTTGCAGAAATTTCTTACCTCTTTTCAATCTCGCTCGCTACCACACGTACCACACGTACCAGCGGCTCCCAGACTTGATCTAGCGCTGGCACGTCTGATTTCAGCTAGGGTCATAACCGGAGGTTTATTCGAGTTTTTCTGGATCGATGTGGTAAAGCTTGGCCTGTTTGCGGTCTGGTGTTCGGCGTTTTTTGGCTTTTTCGCCATCCGAGCCAATAGCAGTGAATGCGCCTGCATCAGTTAATGCTTTCAATACTCGTCGAAAATCATGGCCTTTAGTTGCCTCTCGTAACCCGCTTTTTGTGAAAAGGTAAATACGCGAGGCGCCTGTATCTTCCCAATATCCTGCCAGATCACGAATGATTGGCGGTTGAATCGGGTGACCCATTGGGGTCACTGACGGAATAGGATCAATATCAGCAAACCGGCTTTGACTATGTCGTTCAATGAAATCATTGATGTCGGAGAGAATATTGGAGTGCTCACTGGAAAATGTTCCAATAATTGAACGATTATCTTTCCAGCGATTAAATAGAGCTACCGCGGCGTTGACTGAATCCGATTCGCTGTAGTCGCCATAGCTTGCCGCTGTCCAGGGAACAATTCCCGCACGAGTCGCAATTTCGCCGGCCAAGGCCACCGCGCCGAACATCTCAGCCACCCGGTGTTCTTGGGCGTTTGAAGCTGGAAAAACCGCAGTAATCTTTTGATGTTCTTTACACAATTGTTCAGCCGAATAGCCTAAAATCGCCTGAACCTGGAGAGGGCCAGCATGCCCATAATCCTTTTGCGCTGCCGCTCGTAATTCATTGGCAAACTGTGCGCCAGACACAGCGCCATGCAGGTTGCTGAAGATGCCGAACTTTTCGTCCATCACTGGTACGTCGGCCAACCGCATTTCCTGACCGGTTTTGATATTTATGCCAGCCTCGGAAAGTCGGGCTCGGATTGAGTATTCACCGGTGGAAAAAAGCACGACGCGCCACAAGTGTGGGCTTTTGGCTGTCCCGCTGCGGTCACTTCGGATCTTGCCTTGGCCATTAACGACCGAATACGCCACTCGGTCTAAATCACGCGCCTCGATCTCTTTGATTTCGTCCAGAGCAAGAAAGGTGTCCGTATGCTCGACGCATACAGTTTCAATGCCGTTGGCCGTCAGGTTCCAAGTTTGCAAGAAATCATGACCGTGTCCCCAGGAGCTTGCGCCCACTTCCGAGACACTTGTTTTACCAGTCGTCGAATCACCATAGAAATGAATCCCAATGCCGGGCAACCTGAGCGGGAGCAGTAACGGCCCACAGAGACTCAAGGAAATCGCAAAAACAAGATAATTGTTGCCAACTGCTTGAACTCCGAGCTTGTCGCGCCAATTCTTATGTTCGCCCCCGTGCAGATATTCCGCCGTTTTGCTGGCCGCCTGGAACCACACCCTATCTGCAGGAGGACTCAGTGCTTGCGATGTGATGATCTCTTCGGTCAGGACGAATGCGGTCGGCGAGTACCAGCCGGTTCGAGTTGCGCAGCGCAGAAAGTCACTCGGTTGCTCAGCGCTGAGGTATTCTAGGACTTTGCGCCGATTCTGATGACTGATTTCCAATCCGTCATCAAGGAGCCGAGCGAGAACGGGCAATCCATCACCAGCGAGAAGCTCCATCGGCATCGCCCAATTGCGTTTTACGCCATTAGAAGCATGATATTCAAGCAGCCGCCCATAATTGCGGTTTTTGATAGTGGCAGTCTTAGCCAGCACCAACAGTGGTCCAGAGATCCAGGTATCCCGCGGGAACCTTTTGTCGCCGAATTCAACGACCTCATGAAGGTAAAGCCCGGCCTTATACTCGCGGTCGTTGATTTTAATAGGTGAAAGATATGTGCGATAACATGGCCGCTCTTCAGCTGGTGGAAAATTCTCTGGTAACTCACTGTAATCGGGCCCTGGCGGTGAGGGAGCAGCGGTGGGGCGCCGGTAAAGCGTGGCAAGATCGCATGCAAAACTGATCTGCTCAGCGGTGGCACCGGCAACGGTCCAGTCATTCAAGTCCTTATGAGGCTCAGGAATCCGGACCAGATAAACCGGCCGGCCATCCGCTGCGGCAAAGACTTTGGCCTGCCAATCTTCATTTGGCGGAACGCCAGTTTTTGGGTTTGGCGGATCGCGCTGTTCCCAGATGTAAATTTTCTCGATCTGTGGCGGGATTCGCCCTGTGACAAGCTTGGCTCCGTTAACACCGCGGGTTGAAAAACTTAAAATATTCGGGTCAAGGTGCCATCCCGTTCGATCGATCATTGCGATCTTATCCCAAGTACTTTCATGAATATGCAGAATCCGCGCGACTGCGGGATTACCGACCACCATCAGGGTTGGCGATTTGATAAATTTGAGTACTCCCTCCTGCTCAATCCAACGATGCACGCCAATAACGTTCTCGTCGGCGTCGCGCATCGCGAAAGCAATCTGTCCGCGATAGACGCCGATGTGACTTTGAGCATGCAGCCATTTGATTGTCTCGAGTTTGAATTGGCGCTTAGGATGTGCGGCAAGGCGCTGAGCGTCCGCATCACTGAACTCTAAGAGACATTTAGGCCAGTCGGGCCAGGCAGCAACGTTAGGAGGTTTAGCATCACCGTTCCAGCCAAACCTTTCACCCGCATAGGCGCTCAAGTCTGAGAAGAACCTTGCGTGATTATCCTCCGGAATCCCTCGGACAATCTTCCAGAGTTTGCACAAATTGCGCGAAGCCGGCCTACTGAGATCAGCAAAATCCTTGTATAATCCGCGCTTACTAGCAGGCTCCAGGGCAATCGAAAAAGAACGACCTGGAAGTCCTTCGATGTTGCCAACTACAAAATTAATTCCTTCGCGTTTACCGTCAGGAAAAAGATAATCACAAACTGATTCCAAATTGCTGAGAAGATAGTTCGTCGCTTCTTCATACGGTTTCATTTTTTGGGGGCTTTCAAAAAAACGCTTACGCCCGAAGACGTAGCGTAAAGTCGCGATCGCCGAGCCGGTAAGCTGCTAAGCTCGATCCGAGTCGATCCATGATTTGCGTGATTCCTGTAGCGTCAGCATCGAAATCGACAATGCAATCGTCTGGAATTCCCAGGGAGCGCGCGTAGTTGTGCGCTGATATCGGACCGAGGAAAACGAAATTCCAATCATGACCTGATTGCCGGTAACGAACCATTTGCCGGACATGTTCGTCAGAGAACGACCGCGAAGAGTTTTCATCGCCGTCGGTGACGATAATCACCAATGTTGGCGTCAGCCTACTGGCGCGTTTACTGAGGGCTTGGACCATCATCCCGATGGCGTCATTGAGCGCTGTAGTTCCGCGCGGTGCATACGATTCAATGGTCAACGGATGAACGTCTGCAATGGGGACAGCATCATAGATCAGCGCAACGGAATCGTTGAATAGAGCCAGGCTCAAAGTTGCGTCTTGTTGGATCTGTCTTTGCTTTGCCAGTAATGTGTTAAACCCATTGATAGTCTCAGCTTTGATCGCTTCCATCGATCCGGACCGATCCAACACGAATCCGATCTGCGGCGCGCCAACGACCAATGGCACCGTGCGTCTGGCCTGGATCTGGTTTGTTGGCGGATGGTATCTGTAGCTAGACACAAAGCCTCACGTCTGATTCAGAAATGCCTCTATGTCGTGAATGAACGTTGCGAATTTCCGCGCTACTTCCGGAACGCTCCGAGCCCATTCTACGGTGTTCCGCAAATCTCGAGGCGGGATGTCCGCAAGAATCCGGCCTTTGTGTCGGCCCCAGATCATCACCGTCCGCCCGTAATCAGGCTTAAGTGGCTTAACGATGAGCGGCGCTTCGCTCAGCGCGCGTTCGATCTGAATTGCATCAACGCCACGGCGCCGAAGGGATTCGACGAATTTCTGCGCGCCGTTCGACACTTCACCTGGCGCCGCCTCCCTATTGAGAGCCAAATAGAGGAGCTTTAATTCGAGCTGGGTCAGCACTGCTGTCACGTGATGATCGCCCTCCGCTTCCTCACGGGACGAGGCCTTCTTTGGTTTTTATCCATTCGTCAACATCGTCCCAACGGAATCTCCATTCGTTGTTGGTAAGCTGGATGGCTTTCAACCGGCCAGCTTTAACCTCTCGGCGTAAGTATGCTGTAGAGCATTGCACCCAGTCCGAAACGGCAATCTCTGTGAGCAGGCGCTTTCGTCCCTCAATAATTTGAGGGGGAGGCGGGTCGAGGATTCTTTCCGACATGCGAAGACTTTAACAGAATGACCCTTTAGCCAATGGCGTCATGTCAGAGGATCAAAAGCGTCACGCCAGAGAATCAAAAGTGTCACGTTAGGGAGCAAAGGCGTCACGTTAGAGAGGCTAGTACGTCAAGTTAGGGGGTAAGAGACGTCATCTCAGGGGGTGCAAGTGAAACTTTAAATTTTTTTTGGTGGTGTTTGGCCTTTGTCAAATTGCAGCGTCTGGCTTGTGTTCTTCTATCTGTGGAAACTTGCGAAAATACCGTTGCCCATTTCATCAACTCAGCCTGAGTGAACCCCACGGTTTTATACTGATCGCGAAAGGCGCTATAACTGAAAGTCTCTTTTCGACGTAAAACTTTAGGTTCTCCGGGCGAGATGAAACTTAGGCGGCTGGTCAGGCATGGGGGGCGCGAGACACTTCGCTCCTCTATCGTAAGTGGGAAGTAAGAATGCAATCGTGTATCGGCGGTACTGGGTCGGACGGTTCCAGTAAGTAACTGGGTCGCGTGATTCCATGGGACGTGCTCCTGTCTCTGGTATCCGGTGGCTCTCGTATATATTTTTTCGACTTCTTTTCCTGCTTTTACTAACAGTCTTTTCTGTTCCTCTAAAGGCATGGTCGCGAATATTTTCTCTCGGGTCTCTTTGTCTAAGGGTACGCCCGGATATTCGGGATTTACAATCATAGCTGTTAGTGCCTGCTCAAGGAGGGCACCTAAATCGGATGGCGGCAATCGTTCGGCTTTTGGCGGCAGCCGGCGAAGGGGCTGCGGCGCTTTATGTTTTGGCGGCATCATGTTCGCTCCCATCAGCCGCACGCAATTCGGCGAGGATTTCTTCTCGCGCCTGGGCCAAATATTTCTCAAATAATTCCTTATTATTATTAGGTACCAGCGCCAGCCCCCAACCTCCCGTCCATTGAGGCGGGTCCAATATGATCGAGAGGATCAGGTAAACATTTTCGCCGATACTCGTGTGCCCGATCAGGGCCACGTCCTGGAGAAAGAGTGGGTCTGATGAAAGTTCTGGAGCGTCTTGCACGGCCACCCTGGGAGCATTTGCGGTTCGGCGCAGCAGTTCAATTCGACGTGGAATATCGAGTTGATGAACCAGCTCCTTTTCGGTTTCTGGTCTGGCGCGTAAGAGCTTGATTCCGGTCTCCGGGATCGATGTTACAATGAAACTCGAAATCGCAGTTGAGAATTGATCATCGGAGGGAAATGATGGATCTTGAGAGTGCATGATTAGTACCACCTCGGCTCCAGAGGGATAAACTTCGGGGCCGAGGGTTTTGTTATCAGGTCACGGGGTTTTGGAAAAAAGCGGCAAGATAAGTTGATCTTTGGAATTGATCGGTGTCGGGGCGGAAGAGATCCCGTGCGCTTCGAGCCTGGTCTGCAACTCAGCGATAACCTGGCGAAGCAGCGTGTTCTCTTCCTGTGCCTGATCCCAGGCGGATTGGGCAAAACTGAGAATCTTTCTTTGCCGCTGAATAAGCGCTTCGAGCCGTTGTGTGTTAGACATACGAATCTCTTGCGAGTTCTTGCGCAGTAGTTCCCAAACGTGCGGCGTCAGCGCGCAGCGCACGCTGACTAAACCTCGCGGTTTTTCCGATCGACTCCTTCGAGCGCAGCCAGAGGGATCGCCAGCTTGATTATGTGCCCCGTTTGCGCGATGCTTCTCTCGCATAACGTGTTTGGTTAGTTACGGGCCCGCTGATTTGCCGACTGGCGGGCTCTCTTTTTTTAATGCACTCGAAGGGGTATTAAGGAGCGCTTTCCAGTTGGCCGAGCGTTTCGAAACGATCCGCTGGATCCCATTCGCGTAGTGTCGTGTCGATGTATGCAAGGTTCGCAGGATCGGTCTCGATCGCGCGCCATTCGATGAGATGTTCGCGCCGCGCGTCAGGCATCATGATGCAAACGTCGTCGTTCAATTGGATCATCCCATCAGCGCGGAAGCAGCCTCTCGGCTTACGCTTTGCTAACAACTCGGATACTTCCCTCTTGGCAAGGTCGGCAATATAACTTTGTCGGAATTCTGGTTCGGTCTCGAGGCGGTGCTGTAACCATTCGCCAAGCTCTCCTATGATCAGCTCTATTATTCCGTCTTGTCCGAGCTCGAGCTCTTGTTCGGGCGTTACAAGCGCGTGGCGCTTATCGAGCTAGGAGAAGATTTCGTTTTGCAATTCTTCGTGCGTCATGATTATGTGACCCCTTTGCTTTTAAACTGCCTTGCTTTCGAGCCAGCGCTTAACATCGCCCCAGCGGTAGCGGGCCATGTTAAGTGACATTTTCAATACGCGAAGGTGACCTGCTTTAACTTCAAGCTCGATATATTTTGGTGAGCAACGTGCGAACTCGCATAGTTCGCGTTTCGTGAGTAGGCGCTCTTCGTCGGAAGGTGCGACGGGGAGTAATGATGCCGACAGTTTTAATTTTGAACGACCGCGGCGTTTCGGTTGTGAATCAGGTATCGTTTGAGCCATTGGACGCAATTCTCCTGTAAGAGGAGTTAATCGCTGGATGCCTCATGCTGAGGCAAATGGCTCATTGTTTACGCTCGAAAAAACCAGCGAATTGGTGCGTAGGGTAGCGCTTTTTTAAACAGACGCAAGTAAAATTAATTCTTTGGTAAATTACAGTGACAACTTGAGCGGGACGACGTTGTCTTTCGTTTCTGCTGGTCGTATTGCCCAATATCGCGCAGCACTTTCGGGCGTGACAAGTTCGCGATAGTGCGCAAACAGCATCGCCGCTGTTTGATGGCCCATAACCAGGCTCAGGCGTGCCGCATCCTGCCAGCGTGCCAGATGAAAACTGGCGAAAGAATGCCGTAACCCGTTCTTCGGCCAATGAGAGAGGCCGGCATGAGCGGCAAGCGCGCGACACTGTTTATGGTAGACCCCAAGAGGCGCTCCGTACATTTTGCCTGCATGGCCGGCATAGGGTCTGAGCCATTCTGCGAGATTGTCGGTTATTGGAACTAGGCGCCGGCGAGCGCTCTTGGCGTTGAGAGCGCTGACATGTACAAAGCCTCGACTCAGATCGACCTCGCGCCAATCCAGGCGAAGTAGTTCAGCTGTCCGCAAGCCAGCAAACGCTCCGATCACGATCGCAGGTAGAATTTCAGGCTCGGCGTGCGTGAGTACTGCAGTCAATTCTTCGGGCGTAAAGATTTCCGGCGGTTTAGCAACATCTTTGATCGGCGTAATTCCATCGATCGGATTCGCTGAAAGATAATGACGGCATATCGCATAGATGAACAAGGCTGATAGTCTCGACCTGAAATTATTTGTGCTCTTAGGAGAGAGCGCGAGCCCGTGTAACCAGTTCTCAATCTGGGCGCCCGAGAGACTTTGCACAGGCATCTCTCCAAAGTCGCGAGAGA
>QHPC01000164.1 GCA_003218915.1 Verrucomicrobiota bacterium | reverse complement strand
AAAACCGTGTTTGCGCCGAGTCGCGTTATCGTGAGGTCGGTGAAAGTCAGTTCCGCGCGAGATTCTACGCCTGTGCGTACTCCCATTACCTGGGTGACTTTGTCGTTCACAGCTGCGGGGCGCGGCGCGCCATGAGTTTCCAGCACTCGCACGTCCTGAATCACCTGAGATACGCGCGCTTGCTGCAACTGGTCTGCGGCAAAAAGGCGCTCTGCGCCAACGAACCAAAACAGGACGATTAGTCCGCCCCAAAAGATTTGCCCGAAAGGTTTTTTCATATTGGGGTCGCTACGGTATGGCGGGAGCTGCGTTAGGACTCAGGCTTTGCACTCGATGTGGCGTCACCAGTGCTGCAGTTTTGCGATCAGCTGTGTCGGTCTGCCCCTGATCCGTAACCGAGACTTGTGTGCCGCCTCCAAAAATAACCAGGTTTGTGTCGACTAAAGTCTTGGTCGATTTCTCGCGCTGCTGCTTCTGGCCCTCTGCCACGATCGACTTTACGCTACGCAGCGGAGGAAAATCTGTAGTGAAGCGACTGGTCTTCATGAAACGGTCAATATCGACATCTACGGGATCGCTAAGCGCAGAGTCTGGGTTGCCGAACACCATTTGCCCGGGACGGACGAGAACCGAATCGCCAAGATGTCCGGGGCGATACGCTCGCGCGGTGCCTTCCAACACCAAAAATTTGTAGAAGCCGGGATGGTACTCGATCATGACGGTGGTGCCCGCCACGGCTGCCGCGACGCTGCCTGCGTGAATTGACGCCCCATTTGCCCCCTTTGGAGCCTGAACAAGCACTGCGCCCTCCCCCAGATTCAAAGCGCGCGTCCCATGGTCGAAATCAAATGCAGTGTTGGCGGCGAACCGCACAACGGTTTCGTCGGAAAAAGTCACTTCAGCGCGTGATCCGTCGCCGGTCCGCACAATGGTCTCCTCTTGGACGATGTCGTTTATCGAGGCTCGGCGCGCGGTGTTCTTAGAGTCCGCTAATTGGACATGATTTTTTACTCGGGTGACCCTCGCTTCGTTGGTCGAAGCGGCATAGAGCCGGCTGGGAAACGAAATCGCAAGCGACCCGATGATCGTTACGAAGACAAGTAGGCAAAGCTGCCGGTTCATGCATTTTGGTCGAAAGACCTAATCCCGGCCGGCTTTTTGGCGCCTAAACCTTGTTAGGTCAAGGATTTTTTACACCCCTACAAGGTGTTATCCGGAAACGGCGCAGCAAAGTTCCTTGAAAACTTTGGAATTCTTTCTTCGTCTCTTAAAAACGGCACAACGAGCCGAGCGACGACTGACCCTGATTATGACAGCGCTAGGCTTAACGCAGAAGGCGGGCTACGGACTTGTGGGCTCCTCGTTGCTGAAAACTGAGACACCTAGCAACTCGCGCTGCCACGGAACCAGCAACGCCTCTGCCCGCGTGCCGTCTGCGGCGATCGCCTCGAGCGTGCTTCGCGGCGCGATGAGCGAAGGTTCCAGCCCGAGTTCCTCGGCGGATCTGTTGCGTCGGCGCCGCAGCTCTTCGGCGCGCTGGACTGTATCGTTGCTCGGTCGGGTTCCGAAGCGGCGACGCGAAATTGGCCACTCCGATTCAGGCGCCCGCAACGCGGCTTGCGCTGCCTCGCGGAATGCCTCACGGCGGCGGACGGAAAAATGCCTATAGTCAGGAACGCTTCCCGAAGCGAATTTCACTGCGGCCTTCAAGAGCTCCTCATTCCGCAAGACGTGAAACGGAGGGCGATCTGCCTTTTCTGCTTCTTTTTCGCGCCATTGCCAAAGCGCACGAAGTACCGCAGCGGACCGTCCACGGAGTAAACCAGATCCGCGAATACGCCAAAGTTCGTCCTGACCGCGCGCCCGTGCCACCGCCGCCTGCTCAATGGCACGTTGGCATGACTGCCGCAGCCAATCCCGGCGCTCAGAGCGATCCAACTCGGCCTCCAATTTTTCGGCAAGGGGCAGCAAATAATGCACATCATTAATCGCGTATTCCGCCATGCGCGCCGGCAGAGGTCGTTGTGCCCAATTCGCCTTTTGCGAACTCTTCAGCAAGGTGAGGCTGAAATAGCGTTTCACCAACGCGGCCAGGCCAAATTCACGAATGCCAAGGAGGCGAGCCGCAATCATTGTGTCAAAAATTTTGCTCGCTGCCAGATTCAGACCGCGGCGCAGCATTCGCAGATCGTAATCGGCGCCGTGCAAAACGATTTCCTTTGCTTCCAGCCCACGACGCAATGGCTCCAGATCGGTATTAGCCAGTGGATCGACTATATAATCGCAAACAGCCCTCGCGGATTCATGACCCGGGGACACGCGTGGCAGGGCATCAGCGACGCCAGCTGCGGCGCCAGTCGCCGGGACGCTGATTTGGAGCAAACAAAGTTTTTCCCGATACGAATGCAGGCTGTCGGCTTCGGTATCGACTGCAACGCGATCGGCAGGCTCGATTTGCTCAATTAGACTTGCGAGTCGCGCGGCGTCCGTAATCACATTTCGCGTCAGCGCAATCCGCTCAAGAGCAATTCAGCGTTGGTTTTGGTTGCCTGCAGATTATCGATTAGCTTTTCCATCGCTTCGAGAGGCGGAAGCGCTGCCATCGTTTTTCGCAGCATCAGTACGCGTTCCCATTCATCGGGATGATACAACAACTCCTCGCGCCGGGTCGCTGAGAGCATCGGGTGGATAGCCGGATATAGCCGTTTCTCCTGCAGAGCGCGATCAAGATGCAACTCCATGTTGCCGGTGCCCTTGAATTCTTCGAAAATCAATTCATCCATTCGACTGCCGGTCTCGGTCAAAGCGGTCGCGAGCACCGTCAGGCTGCCCCCTTCTTCCACGTTGCGAGCCGAACCGAAGAATTTTTTTGGCTTAATCAGCGCCTTCGCCTCGACTCCGCCAGACATGATTCGTCCCCTGCCCGGCTGCAGATTGTTGTACCCGCGCGAAAGCCGTGTGATACTGTCGAGTAGAAGCACCACGTCCTGTTTCATTTCCACGAGACGTTTGGCACGCTCCATGACCATCTCTGCCACTTGCACGTGTCGCTGCACGCTTTCGTCAAAGTTGGAATGATAAATCTGGCAGTCGACTTCCCGCTCCAGGTCCGTCACTTCTTCCGGCCGCTCGTCCACCAAAAGTAACATGAGTACAACGTCAGGATGATTTACCCGAATCGCTTTGGCGATCTCCTTTAGCAGGATAGTCTTGCCAACTCGCGGCGGCGAGACGATAAGGCCGCGCTGCCCGCGACCCAGCGGTGCCAGCAAATCCACCGCGCGCGCAGTTATGGAATCTGTCTTTGGATTTTCCAGAATGATCCTGCCTTGCGGGAACTGCGGCGTTAGCTTGTCAAAGTCGGTCGGTTCCGTCCATTCTTCAGTCGTCTGGCCCTCAATTCTTGTGACTTTGTCGAGAGACAGGAATTTCCCGCGCTGGCCCGGCAATTGCACCGTCCCTGCAATCTTTTGGCCGGGCCGCAAATGATGTTGCTCAACGAGCGCCCGAGAGACACAGACATCCTCAGGGACAGGTAAAAAGTTCAATTTCGGCCAGCGCAACATGGCGAACGAATCGCCCACCTGGTCGAGGAAACCTTCCGCAATGACAGTAGCGCCGCTGGCTAGTGCCGCGCGGAGGATATCGAGAATATGTTGATGACGCGAGCGGGCGGGGTGCAGATATACATCCAAATCCCGCGCCAATGCCTCGAGTTCTTCGCCTGAGGACTCCTGGAGCTCGTTGAGGTCAAGCGCAAGGCCGGCTTTTAAG
Organism: Verrucomicrobiota bacterium; assembly: GCA_003218915.1. Lineage (GTDB taxonomy): Bacteria > Verrucomicrobiota > Verrucomicrobiia > Chthoniobacterales > UBA10450 > Udaeobacter. The sequence goes on along the minus strand of QHPC01000164.1, from coordinate 11,907 downwards.
TTGCGCTCTTCGTTGGGGCGCATCGACGTTTGGGGAGCCTCCGCTGCACTTTGACTGTGGGCGGGCGGCACGCCCGCTTCCATAGTTTCTGTGTGCGAGGCCGAGCCCTTTAGCTTTTCTTCCATGATTGCTCTTGCCAAAGCGCGACAAGCTCCTTCGCTTGCTCCAGGAGAGTCACACGGTCGTCGTTATTCCAGACAACATGATCCGCACGTTTGATTTTCTCCTCCAGGTGCATTTGTGAGTTAATCATTTGTTCGGCTTCCGAGCCTTCCAGAGATTTTCGCTTCGCCAACCGGTCTAACTGGACATTTCGCGAGCAGGCGACCACCACCACTCGCTCGCACAAGGTTTCACCACCGGTTTCATAAAGAAGTGGAATGTCAGCAAAGAAAAAATCGGGAGAATTACGATGCTTTTTCGCCTCCGCCATCCACTGGCGACGAATCCGAGGGTGAAGAATTTGTTCGAGCGCGCGTCTCTTGGCCGCCTCAACAAACACTATCGCCCGAAGTTTCGCTCGATTCAAGTCCCCATCTGGCGAAAAGACCCCGTCGCCAAACTGACCAAGGATTTCCTGTTTCACCTCTGGAAGTTCGGCGAGTGAATGAGCTGCCAGATCGGCATCAAAGAATTTCGCAGCCGGCACAATCTCGCGCAGGCAGTCGCAAAACGTGCTTTTGCCTGTGGAGATTCCGCCCGTGATTCCGATCGCAGGCATAGCGTAACCGTCACCGCGGGGTGATGCCTTCGGCAAGATCAACGTGAAACGTCTGTTTCATCTTCGTTGTGCCGAAAGTTAATTCCGCTGTGTAATCTCCGCCCGGGAGAAGCCGCTTGGGATCGTCACCGCCGTATTCAGCAATCACGTCTTTCGTCGACCGCAGGTCCCAGTTCAATCGAGTAAAACCCGGCGCGCCCGGCGCCTTTAGATTCGCGACTGGCTGTCCGGTCGATTTGGTCACGACGAGTTTAATTTCGTCGCCGGTAAACTCTCGCACCCATACTGTGAACAGCGCCCCCTCGGGTGGGTTCTGACCGCGATAAATCCCCTTGCCGTTCGAATCGACAAATCCGGGTTGAAGATAAGCGCCGGTCAGCGAACGCACGCTAAACAGTTGGGCCGGTTTGGACGCAATCTCCGGCGTGAATTCGCGAAACGGGACGATGTCGTCAAGAATGGCGATGCTGCGACCGTGTGTTGCGATCACAAGGTCTGATGTGCGCGGATGAACCTGGATATCGTCCACGCGTACCGAAGGAATATCACCAATGCGAACCCAATGCGCGCCTTGATCGAACGACGCGAATAGTCCGAAGTGCGTACCCGCGTAAAGTAATTTCGAATTGACCGGATCTTCGCGGACCACTTCAACAGGATCGCCCTGCGGAAGATCGCCCGTGACAGATTGCCATGTTTTTCCCAGATCAGCGGTGCGCAAAATCAGGGGGCGATCATCACCCGAGCGATACGCGTTGATCGCAACGTAGGCCACATTCGCATCGACATTGGATGGCTCAATTCGCACGATCCATTGGCCGTGCCCCGGCTCCGGCAAATTGCTCGTCAATTCAGTCCATTTGCCACCGTCATTCTCTGTAATCCAGAGGCGCCCATCATCCGTCCCCGCCCACAAAAGACCAGCGCGCTTCGGCGACTCGGCAAGCGAAAAGACAACCCCGTAATTTTCCGCGCCACTTCCGGTGGCGTTTGTTTTACTCGGATCGTTATATGTGAGGTCGGGACTGATCACAGAATATTTTTCCATCCGGTCGGTGAGCTTGAAGACGCAGTTGCCGCCCAGATAGATCACGCCCGGTTTATGCCGGCTTATGATCATTGGTGAATTCCAATGGAAGCGATAGCGCGGCTGACCTTCGGCTGGCTCGGGACGCAAACGGCGTATCTCGCCATTTCGCAAATTGATCCGATGGACTTCGCCCTGCTGACTTTCCGCATAAAAGGTGTCGCGATCGGTCGGATCGAACAGGACATAAAAGCCGTCCCCACCAGCCAGCGCGGTCCAATCGCAGTTGCGAATGCCTTCCTTGCTCTGGACTCCGCTCGGTCCCACCCAGTTTTCGTTATCCTGAAGGCCACCTGCAATTCGGAAATACGGTTTCGTGTCGTCGAGCGAAATCCGATAATATTCTCCCGAAGGAATTCTATTCAGATGATCCCAGTTTTTGCCCCCGGCGAAACTTTGATACACGCCGCCATCCGTCCCGAGCAGCAAACGCTGGCAAACTGGGGGTTTCGGGGGCTTGTTTTTGTCTTCCGGTTTGGGCGGCTTCGGCGGCGGCACTGTGCCCGGTTGAATCGCTAGCGCGTGACAATCCGGGTGAACTTTCTCGCTTAGGTCTTCGCGAAAATTCTTGCCGCCATCATCAGACACCAGCAGCGCGAAGCCCAGAACATAAACGCGCTGATCGTTTGCGGGATCAATACGGATCTGGCTGAAATAAAATGGACGTGGGTCCATGGCGCTCATGCGCGTCCATTTTTCTCCTCCGTCATCCGATCGAAAAACGCCGCCAGTCTTGCTGCGCAGATCATCCAGCCTGCCAAATCCTCCTTCGTAACTTTGCACGACTGCCATTACGATCCTCGGGTTAGTTGCGCTGATCGCCAGACCGATGCGACCCATTTGAGTGGGCAAACCGCCGGCAAGCTTCTTCCAAGTTGTGCCACCGTCTGTGCTTTTGAAAATTCCCCCGACATCTTCACCACCAGTCACGCTGGGACCGGAAGTGAAACTCCACGGCGTGCGCTGTCGTGCATAGAGCACAGCGTAAACTGTCTCCGGGTTCGTTGGATCGATCATCACGTCGCCACATCCAGTGCGGGCATCGTGTGGAGCAGCTGCTTTCAAAACAAGTTTCCAGGTTTTTCCGGCATCAGTGGTCTTGAACAATCCCCGTTCGCCGCCATCGCCCCACAGGTTGCCCATTGCGGCGACGTAGGCAACGTCCGGTTTTTTGGGGTCGACGACAATGCGCGCAATGGTACGACTATTTTTCAATCCGACGTTCTGCCACTTCTCTCCGCCATCGGTCGACCGATAAACGCCATCACCCCAGTCAGACGAATTCCGGTCGTTGGCTTCACCGGTCCCCACCCAAATCACATCTGAATCCGACGGCGCAACGGCGACCGCGCCGATTGAGAGCAACGGTTGCTTGTCGAAGATTGGTTCAAAAGTAATGCCGTTGTCGTTCGTTTTGAAAACGCCGCCATGTCCGAGACCGACGTAGAAGACAAAAGGATTATGCGGACTAATTGCAATGTCCGAAACACGCCCACCCATCACGGCCGGACCAATCGAGCGCGCTTTCAGATTTTTAAAAAGGACATCGGTTAACTGCGGCGAGGTCGGCGACAGAGTCGGCGTCGGAGATGAAGACAAAGACGCAGTCGCGGTGGGGGACGCAACGGTGGCCGGCGAACGCCCGGGTTGCATCTCCTCTTGTGCGGGCATGCTCGGAATCGCACAAATCGAAAAAAGCAAAGCGCACAAGTATGAAAATCGATTAGTCATGAGGAGGCTACCATCGCGTTCTACGGCTGCAGGGCAAGCGCTTCGCTTGCCAATTCCATGAGTGACAGGCGAAGCGCCTGCCCTACAATCGCTTACCGTAAGCCCGACGGTTTGCGATGCGCCGAATCGTTGTAACCTTGTAACTTGTTTTAACTTTCTTATGACACAGCAAGTTTTGGCAGGAAAAGTCGGACTGGTCTTCGGCGTGGCAAACAAGCGCAGCATTGCGTGGGCGATCGCAAAAGCATGGGCCGCAGCGGGTGCGCGCTTGATTTTCAATTATCAAGGCGAACGACTAAAGGAAAACGTCGAGGAACTGGTGGGCGAGTTTGGAGAGAACACCCCATTGTTTCCCTGTGACGTTTCCAGCGACGATGAGATCCAATCGTTTTTCGAAAACGTGCGACGCGAGACTGATCACGTCGATTTGATGCTTCACTCGCTTGCTTTCGCGCCGCGGGAAGCGTTGGAAGGCGATTTTGTGAGTACAACACGCGAAGCGTTCCGCACGGCACAGAACGTGAGCGCTTACTCGCTCGTGGCCCTGGCTCGCGAAGCGGCGCCCTTGATGACAAATGGCGGCAGCATTGTGGCCATGACTTACTACGGATCAGAAAAGGTCGTGCCACACTACAATGTAATGGGCGTAGCCAAGGCCAGCCTCGAAGCGAGCACGCGCTACCTTGCCTACGACCTCGGCCCGAAAAAAATCCGGATAAACTGCATTTCCGCCGGACCGGTTCAAACGCTGGCCGCTCGTGGAATCAGCGGGTTCACGTCAATGTTGAAGCATTATCAGGAACGCGCGCCTTTGAAACGCAGCTGTGATCCGGCCGAGTTAGGCGCCACCGGAGTCTTTCTTGCCAGCGATGGAGCCGCGGCAATAACCGGCCAGGTCATCTATGTCGATGGCGGGTATCAAATAATGGGAATGTAACCGGGGTCTTGCTCTTTAATCGAATCGTGGCGCGGCGCCGGCATAATGACATATGATTGCGCGAATCTGGCACGGCTGGACGAAACGAGCGGACGCAAACACGTACGAGGACATGCTGCGGGACGAAATCTTCCCGAGCATTGCTGCGCGAAACATCAAAGGCTATCGCGGCGCAGAATTGTTCGTCCGCGAAGATGACGATGAAATGGAATTCGTCACCCTGCTTCGATTCGATTCAATGGATGCCGTGAAAGAATTCGCCGGCTCCGACGAGATCAGGCCTGTGATTTTTCCGGGTGTCGAAAAACTCCTTACACGGATGGAGCCGGCGCGGCATTATCGCGTGGCTACCTGAGGTGAAACGCGTTGTCTTCAACGCGTTGAAAGATTCCACGCGGCAAAGCCGCATTCAGTCGCCATCGTCGTCGGAGAAGCCGATCCACCTGTAGCAGCCCCGAAAGCGTTCGGGGTTGCCCCACAACTCAGACGCGCCACGTTAGTCAATATGGAAGTCGCTTCGAAGCTTCGGGAACTTTTAGGCGATGACATAGTCGCCGACGATCCCGAAACCGTCTCAGCGCACAGTGGTGACAAATGGTTTGCAGCTCACGAACCGGATGCCGTCGTTTTCGCAAGATCGACAGGGGACGTCAGCAAACTTCTTGAGTTCGCATCACGCGAAAAAATTCCGGTCACAGCGCGAGGTGGTGGCTTTGGTTACGTGGGCGGATGCGTGCCGGCACGCGGCGGAATTGCACTGTCGTTGGCACAAATGAACCGGATCAAGGAAATCAGCTTCTCTGACGCAGTTGCGATTGTCGAACCGGGAGTCTTTACCGCGGACCTGAAAGCGGCGGTGCGCGCACAAAAATTATTCTATCCGCCAGACCCTGCGAGTATGAAGGATTGCACCATCGGCGGAAACGTCGCCACGAACGCAGGCGGACCGCGGTGTTTGAAATACGGCGTTACGCGAAATTACGTAATCGGCCTCGAAGTAGTGCTGGCCAATGGCGAAGTGCTGCGAACAGGCGGTCGCGTGCACAAGAACAAGACCGGATTCGATCTGATCGGCCCGTTCGTTGGCTCGGAAGGAATGCTGGGCGTGGTTACCGAGATCACCCTGCGTTTGCTTCCGCTTCCACCGGCGCGTGCGACTTTGTCGGCTGCGTTTGCAACTGCGGCGAAAGCTGCCGAAGCGGTGCAAGCAATTTTTGCGGCGGGGTTTTTGCCTTGTTCGCTCGAAATCGCTGATCACTTCACGCTGGAAGCGGCGCGACGCGACCTGGGCAAAATGCTTGTGCTCGAGGGGAACGCACATCTGCTCGTCGATCTCGATGGCCAGGAGGAAAGTGTACGCGCCGAATCTGCGGCGATTCGTAAATTGCTGGAGAAAAGAAAACCAAATGCGCTGGAGACGGCGATCGGTGAGGCCGATTGTGAAAAGCTCTGGGCTTTACGCCGGCAATTCAGCAATTCACTTCGCGCGACCGGGCTGACGAAATTGAATGAGGATGTGGTCGTGCCACGCAGTCATCTGGTCGATCTGATGGAATTCGCGGAGACATTGCAGACTAAGTATGGATTTCCGATCGCCTGCTTTGGTCACGCCGGAGACGGCAACATCCACGTCAACATCATGGCCGACCGCTACAAACGCGACGGCGCTGTGCGTGAAAAAGTCGAGCATGCGCTCGACGATCTCTTCGCACAGGTGCTGGCGTGGGGTGGCGTCATTACAGGCGAACACGGGATCGGCTTGGCTAAGAAGCGCTGGTGGCCGGAGGCGGCCAGTGACGTGGCGCGCGAGTTGCATCGCCGGCTCAAACAAGCGCTCGATCCAAACGGAATTTTAAATCCGGGAAAATTTATTGACTAATCTGAATCCGCATCGAAATTCGGCGAGCATTTTACGGCGCATCGAATTCGCCGCGACTGACGCGCATCCGCGTCCTCGTGAACGAAAATAAAGAAAGATGCACTTCTTCCTTTTTCGCACTGCTTAACAACACAACAATGAAACCAGGAAAACTTACTCACACGATTGCGGTCATCCTTTCATCGATCTCATCTCTTTTTGCGCACGGCACGGGAGAAAAGCCTGAACCTGCCAAAACTAAGTTCAGCAAAAAATCCGACAAATCGGCAGACGATCGTTCAAGCGGTGCGACTTCAATCGCATTTATCCCGGGGCAATTATTTAAAACACGATCGGACGCAGGATACCGTTACCCGTGGAAAAGCAATATCGTGACAACAGTTTTTTGGATTGGCGAGCAAGCGAGTGGAAATAATCTGGTGCCCAATCGCACGAGTTCTTGGGACAAACAATGGACAAAAAACTACGGCGGCTTTGATGATCCGAATCCTGCCCATCGCAGCAATTATATTCCGGTAAGATTTACTCCGGGACAGAACCCATTCTACTGCGCGCTTCCCTATAACGACAAGGCGCGCACCGGTCATCGGCCGGAAGCATCGCGCGTTGTTCCGTGGTTCAAAGATGCGTATCAAGGACCCGCCGTCTCAACTTGCAAGGGTCGATGGGTCGCCATCCGCAGAGGTAATCGAACGGTTTACGCGCAATGGGAAGACGCTGGCCCATTTCGCACCGATCATTGGCAATACGTGTTTGGCAACGAGCGCCCAAAGCCGAATCTGAACAAAGGCGCTGGTCTCGATGTCTCCCCTGCCGTGCGCGATTACCTCGGATTAAAGGAAACAGACGTAACCGACTGGAAGTTTGTAGATTTCAGCGAAGTGCCGCGCGGTCCGTGGTCCACTCACGGCGAAAATAATACGTTCGTGATCAACGATCGGAAAAAAGGTAAAACGGTCGCGGAAAAGCTGGGCACAATCGCCCGCTGAGCGCTCGACCTGCGTTCCGCGCGTTTCTGGGGAGCACAGGCTGCTAGCCTGTAGGTCTCGGCAGCTTGCCGAGACCGGGAAACGACGTCGCCTCTGAATTGCGTGCGCAAAGACGTTGCCGGCAGGCTGCCGGCAACTACAGGCTGGTAGCCTGTGCTCCCCAGAAACAGCGAGACGCACCAATCCACGCGATCGCGCACCAGAAACCGATTAAGGGAACAAATGGGAGATCGGCGCGTCCTCTTTGCCTTTTCTGCCGCAATCTTTACCGCAATCATTTTCGGCCTCGCTCTTCCCGTTGGAACCGCTGCAGAGACCGGCACGCTCCTCACGGGCAAGGCCGCCATGGGCGATTGCACAAACGATGCGCCCGGCATGCGACGCAAAATCACTGTCCAAGATTTACCTCCTCCGAGTACAAATGCCCTTGCAATCAACCGGGCGCGCGTTGCCCGACGTCCAGCTGACGCTCAACTCCGAGTGCCGGCCGGTTTTAAGATCGATCTTTATGCTGATGGTTTCCAAGATCCGCGTTTTCTACTCACCGCGCCCAATGGCGACATCTTCGTCGTGGAAAGTCGTGCGAATCAAATCAAAGCGCTGCGCGATACTAATGGCGGCGGAAAACCGCACGTCGTCGAAACATTCGCCGAACAGGGTTTGAACAAGCCGTTCGGGATCGCATTTTATCCGCCGGGCAATGATCCTCAGTTTTTATACGTCGCAAATACCGATGGGATAATTCGGTTTCCCTATCGTAACGGCGATCTCAAAGCGCGCGGACCCGCGCAACAACTCGCCGCTCATCTTTCGCCCGGCGCATTATTGCGCGGCGGCGGACACTGGACACGCGACATCGTTTTCTCGCCGGATGGCAAAAAGATGTACGTGTCGATCGGTTCACGCTCGAATGTGTCCGATAAGGCCGCGGAAGAAAATCGTGCGCGCATCTTCGAGTTTAATCCCGATGGCACAGGGCAAAAGGTGTTTGCCTGGGGAATTCGTAACGCCGTCGGGGTCGCATTTCGTCCCGGCACAAATGAGCTGTGGATGAGCACAAACGAGCGGGACGAAATCGGCGAGGATTTGCCACCGGACTACATCAGCAGCGTGAAACCCGGCGGCTTCTATGGTTGGCCCTGGTTTTATATTGGCAACCATCCTGACCCGCGACACAAAGGAAAACATCCTGAGCTTGCTGCCAAGGTCATTGTTCCGGATGTGCTCGTCCAAGCGCATTCGGCCAGCCTTAATTTGTGTTTCTACACCGGCGACCAATTTCCGTCCGAATACAAAGGCGATATCTTCGCCGCTTTCCACGGTTCATGGAACCGGATGAAACGCACCGGTTACAAAGTCGTGCGCGTGCCATTCGATCATTCCACGGGGAAAGCGCGTGGGGAATATGTGGATTTCGTGACTGGTTTCGTCACACCAGAAGGCAAAGTCTGGGGTCGCCCGGTGGGAATCACCGTTGCCAAAGACGGCAACCTTCTCTTCAGCGAGGATGGGAACGGCACCATCTGGCGAGTGAGCTACGGTCGATAATTCAGAAGCTGTTAACCCCGGCAAAAGAAAATTGCTGCAGGCGATGTTGCGCATAATCTGCCCTACCGCAGCATGAAGATTGGTTTTGCTCAAATTAACCCGACTGTCGGGGATTTGAGAGGGAACTGCGAACTGATCATCGGCGCTTATGAGCGGCTCGCCACCGCAGGCGCGGAATTAGTGCTAACACCGGAACTGTCCCTCACCGGCTACCCTCCCCAGGATCTGGTTTTTAAATCGCGCTTCGTCCCGGAAAATCTTGCTCTGCTGGAAAAACTGCATGCTCAGGTGGGAGAATCCGCATTGCTGGTCGGATTTGTGGATCGCAATGAAGGGCGCGGCAAACCCTTTCATAACGCTGCCGCTTTACTCGAGCGCGGCAAACCGATCCGAAAGACATACAAGTCGCTTTTGCCTACATACGATGTTTTTGATGAGGACCGTTATTTCGAGCCCGCGGCGCGCGTCGAGCCGTTTGAGGTGCACGGAAAAAAAATCGGTGTGACCATTTGCGAGGACATCTGGACGGACGAGTATCTGCCGCGACCGCTTTACGACGTCGAACCGGTGCGCGCCCTCGTGGAGCAAGGAGCAGAGATCATTCTCAATCTGAGCGCATCCCCATTTCGTCTGGGCGCCCCGGCATGCCGGCTTGAGATGATCGCGGCGCAAGCGCGCACTTATCGACGGTCGATTTATTATTGCAACGTTGTTGGCGGAAACGACCAACTCATCTTCGATGGAAATTCGATTGCCGTAAATGCTTCAGGTAATTTGATCGCGCAGCTGGCAGCGTTTCGCGACGAGCAGAAAATCGTCGACACGAATTCAAACCTCGCGATCGAATTTCACGAACGCAATGCGCCGGAACAACTTTTTGCCGCACTTTCGCTCGGCCTGCGTGATTACTGTCGAAAGTGCAACTTCCGCTCCGCAGTTGTGGGTCTTAGCGGCGGCATCGATTCAGCTGTGACTGCGGTCATCGCGGTCGATGCGCTCGGAGCTGAGAACGTAACTGGCGTTTCCATGCCGAGTCCGTACTCGTCTCGCGGCAGCATCGACGACGCGCGCGCGCTGGCCCGCAATCTGGGAATTCAATTTCTGGAAATCCCGATCACCGACGCCTTCAAGATTTTCAAAGGGCAGTTTAAGGACATTTTCAAAGGCCTGCCGGAAAACGAGACGGAAGAAAACATGCAGCCGCGCCTGCGCGCGATGACCTTGATGGCGCTCTCGAATAAGTTCGGTCACCTCCTGCTTAGCACTGGCAACAAGAGCGAGCTGGCTGTCGGCTATTGCACGCTGTACGGCGACATGGCAGGCGGCCTGGCCGTGATCAGTGATGTGCCGAAAACGATGATTTACCAGCTGGCGCGCTGGATGAATCGTGATCGCGAGATCATCCCTAAATCCACAATTGAAAAACCGCCGAGCGCGGAGTTGAAACCAAATCAAAAAGACCAGGACACACTACCGCTTTATGACGTTCTCGATGAGATCCTGCAGCTTTATGTGGAAGAAAACTTGAGCGCACGCGACATCATTGCGCGCGGCTTCAATGAGAAGACAGTACGCTGGATCCAGCGCCGCGTTGATCTAAATGAATACAAGCGGGAACAAGCCGCGCCCGGCTTGAAAGTGACAAGCCGCGCCTTTGGAATGGGCCGGAAAATGCCGATTGCGCAGAGGTACGTGGACTGAAAGAAACAAAGCGGCAAAAGGAAAGAGCAAAGCGATCTTTGCACCTTGCGCCGCACGGCTGCATACAGAAATGCACCGTGCAAGAATCCAACCTGCGTTATCTCCGTTGAACGTGAACAAGTTACAGCCGACGGCACACGAATAGACACACTAAAACTTCGGGATAGTGGGCAGCTGGTGGAAGTTTCTCGCTCACGCTGGTAATTCATGCGGCGGAAATTGCGTTTTTTTGCTCTCCACAGGGCAATGACAAAGTGATATGAACGCGCGCAATGATTCGCGCGACGCTCACCCATCCGACGCATTTTTTTAAATACTACACTGTAGAGGTGGCAAAGATTGTCTTGTCCACTGGGCGAGTTAGGTGGAGTTCTCCAGCACTATTTAATGATCCGTTCGACTGCTATTTTTCATTGGAACCGAAATTCGATTTAGCTGCGTGCAGAGATGAACATCGTGATCGCTTTTTGGACGTAATTTTTCAAGAACAGCAACCAGCATTTGTTTCAGAAAATCCCCTCGTTCCACAGATTCGGCAGTTGCGTGAGATGGCTCGAACGAAGAGTCGCAGCGAGATGGGGACGAAATTCGACGTCGTCTATCCGAACATAGTTCAAGGCATAGAAGCGTTGTCACGCCAAGAGCGAGAGGTTTGGGAACGACAAAGTCGCGATTATCGGCTGCTTTGCGTGTGCGAAATTAAGGACAACCTATTGCTCTGGTCGCATTATACGGCGTGTCATACAGGAGTAGCTTTCCAATTCGAGTGCATTGAGGACCTCGACGTACCGTTGCTCGCGGCGCTACCCGTTATATATGCGGATGATGCTCCTGGCATGGCAGATAAAGACGAAATTATAGAGTACAGTCTAGGACTAAGAGGAATGGAACCGCCACCTCCAAACCTGTGGATACGGCTTGTAACGACGAAAGCTCGCTGCTGGGAATACGAAAAGGAATGGCGTGTAATCATGAAGCGTCGTGATTACGACAACGATGGATATGAAGATTGCAAATTTTCTCCACAAGAGATTTCGAAAGTTTTTTTTGGCTGCCGCATCAGGGAACGGGACAAAGACGATATTCTACGACTCCTGACGGGACAGTTCGGGCACGTTGAGGTGTATCAGGCCAAGCAAAATCCGAAAATGTATCGACTCGACTTCGAACGGGTACGCTAGTCTCACACGCCTAACGACGTGAGGCTGAGAAGTCTAGTCCATTCAATGACAGCTCTGTCGTGAAGTCTGCTACGCTTTTTTGCTACGGTTGCCGCGATCGGCAGCAGATTTACGCGCGAAAAACGTGCCGAAA
>QHPC01000141.1 GCA_003218915.1 Verrucomicrobiota bacterium | reverse complement strand
CGGCGGGTGGAGGTTGTGGTGCACACCAGCGAGGGGTGAGCGAGATTGCAGGTTCGCCGTTGCGGATTAACCGGCTCTGTGGCGACAAATTGTAGGGCGTCTGTGTCAGACGCAACGGCGTTTCACCGAAACGCCCTACAACGCTTGGGCGAGCCTACCAGTTTTTGATCCATTGAGGAGTGATTGTGTCAGGATTGGGCGGATTGGTAGTGAGACCCGCCGTACTCCAGAGGTCGAAAGTCGGATTGTAACCAGCGGTCGTGGTTCCCGTCTGTTGAACAGTCGAGTAGCCATAACTGTTTCCGAACGGGTCCTTGATCGCAGTGACATATCCGTAGGTGTCTATGGCAAGCATCTGTGGCTTAAACGTAAAATAGCTCTTGCTGGTAGCTTGTTGGTTGCCAGCCAAATCGCCACTCAGTTGCGTATACAGGTACAGGCTCGTCTGACCGTACGTGGGAGTAGTTGTATTGGTTGGATCGCCCTTGGTCTTGGCATCCAGATTGTCGGTAACATTCGCTGGAATGGTTGTGCTGCCAACCGTCATGGCGGTGGCTGGGCCGCGCGCATAAACGCCATTGTCCGCTTTGTAACTTTCGCAGGCCGCGGACAGGGCAGCGATTTCGGTTTCGGCGCGGGCGCGAGCGCCTTTTTTTTGCACGTAGCCGACTGTGCTTAGAATTAGTCCTACGAGAATAACAATAACGGTGACAACGACTATTAACTCAATGAGAGTGAATGCGCCTCCCACGCGAAATGACGAATGACGAATGACGAATGACGAATCAATGACGAAGCTCGAATGACGAACCCGAGCCGACGCGACCTGTTCGATATTCGTCATTCTGTCATTCCTTCGACCTTCGACATTCGTGCTTCGTCATTTCGCGCCGCAGGCGCCATCACGTCTGCTGCTGCAAGCCGGTGATGATGCTGATAAGCGGCGTAAAGAGAGCTAACACGATCGTGCCGACAATCAGCGCCAGAAACACGATCATGATGGGCTCGAGCATCGATGTGAGGGCTGCGACCGAGTTATCGACTTCGTCGTCATAAACATCGGCAATCTTCAGCAGCATTTCAGGAAGTTTACCGGTTTCTTCGCCCACATCGATCATGCTGATCACCATCGGCGGAAATGCGCGACTGGCCTCCAGCGGTTGAACAATCGATTCGCCTTCCTTCACGCTGTCGTGCACCTGTGAGATCGCTGCGGCAATGGCGGCGTTGCCGGCGGTTTGTCGAGTGATGTTTAATGCCTGCAAAATCGGAACACCGCTGGTGACCAGCGTTCCAAGTGTACGTGCAAACCGCGAGATTGCTGTTTTGCGATTCAAATCGCCAAAGAGCGGCATGCGCAGTTTGAAACTGTCAATCACGAATCGCCCGCCTCGCGTGCGGCCAATAAATTTGTAAGCCGTCACCGCGACGATTATCGCTCCGACCAGAACAAGACCATGATCCTTAACGAGGTTACTCGTCCCGATAACAAACGAGGTGACGGCTGGTAGCGGCTTGTCACCAAGCATGTCGTGAAAGATCGCTTCGAACTTCGGCACAATGAAGACAAGGAGAAAAGCCAGGATGCCCACTGCCATTGTCATCACAGCCAATCTCGCCGGCTTTGACCATGTTGACGTACAGGTTGTTAAAGATCCGCGGATGCAGCGCTGGCGGGTCCGAAAACGTGTTACCGCTCTGAACAGAGTCAGAGAGTTTGTTAATGGTATTTTTCAGTACCTTGTCACGTTCCTGTTTCGCCAGAACGGTCAGGCTTCGTAACAATGGCAATCCGGAGTCAATCAGCGTCGCCAATTGACGCGTGAAAATCATCAGGATCTTTGGCTTAACTTTGGTGCGCTGGAAAAGAACGATGCCGGTTTTTGCCCGCGGTTTGGTTGCGCGTGCGATCTTCGCTGTCTGACGCCGAGCGGCTTTGCTGTCAGAACGGGCTACAGCCTCCTCATAGACGCTGGTAGGGAAGTACCCAGCCTGGCGCAGCCGGCCGATTGCATCATTGGTCGAGGTGGCTTCAACTAACCCGGTCGCTTCCTGTCCACGGGAGTCCAGAGCTACATAATTAAAGCGGGCCACGACGAGCGATTTTAGTTACCTCGGGATGCTATGTCGAGCGTTGGGATTTGAGGGACCTTCAAATGACGAAATCCGAATGCCGAATGACGAAGTAATGACGAATGACAAAACCCGAAGGACGCGAAGCGCCGCTAGCCCGTTTTCGTCATTCGTCATTAGTGCTTCGTCATTTCTCACGTATATCTAAGCACTTCCTCGACGGTGGTGTCGCCAGCGAAGATACTGCGCAAGCCGTCCTGGCGCAGTGTTACCATTCCAAGCTCCACGGCCTTTTGCTTCAAGGTAACCGTTGGCGCACGTTCATTGATTAGTTCACGAATCGGATCAGTGACTCTCAGAAGCTCGTAGATTCCTTTTCGTCCTTTGTAGCCTGTATTGTTACAAGCGTCGCAACCTTTACCGCAAAAGAATTGTTTTTCGCCGAGGTCCTGCCGCGAGATCCCTAACTCAGCCAGTAACGAGTCGCTCGGTTTGTAAGTGGTGCGGCACTGGCGACAGATGCTGCGGAGTAGACGCTGACCGAGGACTGCCTCCAGCGTGGATGAGATTAGAAACGGCTCCACGCCCATGTCGATCAGACGCGTGATGGCCCCGGGCGCATCGTTTGTATGAAGAGTAGTGAAAACAAGGTGCCCCGTCAAAGACGCCTGAATGGCAATCTGCGCGGTCTCAAGGTCGCGTGTCTCGCCCACCATAATGCGATCCGGGTCCTGGCGCAGAAACGAGCGCAAAATGCGCGCAAAGCTCAGGCCGATCGCTTCGTTCACCGGCACTTGTACGATCCCTTCCAGATCGTATTCGACCGGCTCCTCTGCAGTGAGGAGCTTCGAATCAATCGTATTGACCTTACGCAGGCAGGAATAAAGCGTCGTTGTCTTTCCAGAGCCGGTCGGTCCGGTGGCAATGAAGATGCCATTCGGATGCTCGATCATCTCCAGCAGAAAATTGTAGATGTAATCGGGCATTGCGAGTGCTTCGAGATCCAGATTTACGATGCTGCGATCAAGAACGCGCAGCACGAGGCTCTCACCAAATTGAGTTGGCAAGGTTGAAACTCGAAGATCGACGTTGCGTCCGGCGATCTGTTTCTGAATGCGGCCGTCCTGGGGCAACCGTCTTTCAGCGATGTTCATATTTGCCATCACTTTCACCCGCGAGATCACGGGCAGAGCAAGATGACGCGGCGGCGGCGACATTTCGTAGAGCGCTCCATCGACGCGATAACGGATTTTGAACTCGTTTTCGAATGGCTCGAAGTGTATGTCACTCGCTCGGTCCTGGATCGCCTGGTAGAGAATCAGATCGACAAAGCGAATGATGGGAGTTGCGTTTGCTTCGGCTTCGACCGACCCCTCACCGTTTCCCTCGCGTTCGCCTGAGGCGGACAAAAGCTCGCCAGCCTGGCCAAGCTGTTTGAGGACGTCTTCCATGCTCGTCGTATCGCTGCCGTAGTGCTGTTTGATCAGGTCTTCGATTTGATCTGTGGGTGAAACGATGACCTGGATGTCTTTACCGAGTGCAAAGCGAAGATCCTCCGCAGCGGTGAGATCGAACGGATCGACGAGGGCGACTCGCAATGTCGTTCCGCTCATCTCAACGGGAAGCGCGCCGTGTAACCGAGCCAGCCCGCTGGGAATCAAACGCAATATCTCCGGTCGAATGTCGCGTTCGTTTAGAGCAATCAGGTCGGTGCCGAGCCCGTTTGCAATTGTCTGGTAAAAGCCGTGCTCATCGATGAACCCGCCATCGATCATGGCCTGAGCAATCGTCTTTCCGTTCAGTTCTACTTCGCTCAGGACGTCTTCCGCTTGCGAAGGCTCGAGCACGCGCTGCTCGACAAAAAATTCGGCAAGTTGCTTATCCTTCATGATTTTCCGCAATGCCGACACGCGAGACGCGTGCGCTACCCATTTGCCCGGGATATCTTGGGAGTTCATCAGCTCATGTCCCCCATTGTGATAGAGATTACTTCTTCGGCAGAGGTGAGGCCAGCCATTACCTTGCGGACGCCGTCCTCGCGAAGTGTGCGCATGCCGAGCTCGCGCGCTCGTTGGCGCAACAACAAGGTCGGGCTGCGTTCGTTGATCATGTGGCGCACGTCGTCGTCGATCTCAAAGATTTCGAAGATGCCCATTCGACCCTTGTAGCCGATTTGACGACATCGGTCGCAGCCTACCGGCTTCATGACTTGCGCCTCGGACAACTGCCCGGGCTCGATTCGCAATGCGCGCAATTCCGTCTCGCTAAGTTCTCCTGGTTGTTTGCAGTGGGCGCATAATCGGCGGAGAAGCCTTTGCGCCATGATCGCTCGCACGGAGGAGGCCACAAGGAACGGCTGAACACCAAGATCGATTAAGCGCGCTACCGCAGAAGGCGCGTCGTTCGTGTGGAGCGTACTAAAGACAAGGTGACCAGTGAGACTTGCATTCGTAGCTATGCTCGCTGTCTCGAGGTCTCGAATTTCACCAATCATGATGATGTTCGGCGCCTGGCGCAGAATGGAACGCAAGGCTGCCGGAAAAGTCATCCCAATTTCGGTATTCACCTGGACCTGATTGATGCCCGTCATTTGATACTCGACCGGCTCTTCCACTGTGATGATTTTGCGGTCTGGTTTGTTGATGTAATTGAGACAGGCGTAGAGGCTGGTCGTTTTGCCGGAGCCAGTAGGGCCGGTAACGAGTAGAATGCCGTCCGGCAGTTTGATCAGGCGCTCGAACGTTTCCTGATCGTCGGAGAAAAATCCAAGCTCGGGCAAGCCGAGCTTTAGGTTGGATTTGTCCAGCAGACGCATCACCACGCTCTCTCCGTGATTAGTGGGAATCGTCGAGACGCGTAGATCGATTGGCTTCTTTTTGATTTTTACCTGGATGCGACCGTCCTGTGGCAGGCGTTTTTCTGCGATGCTCATCGAACCGGTCATGATCTTGAGCCGGCTGATGATTGCGGATTGCAAACGTTTCGGTGGCGCTTGCATCTCCTGCAGAACGCCGTCGACCCGAAATCGGACACGAAATTTTTTGTCCAGCGGTTCGAGATGAATATCGCTTGCGCCCGCGCGGTGCGCCTCGATCAGCAGCATGGAGACCAGCCGTATGATTGGTGCATCGGCTTCATCGATTGCGGTCGCTTCCCCGTCCTCGCCAATTTCCAACCCAAGATCTATCTCTTCGCCAATTCTTTTCTGCAAGACATCGGCCGCTTCGTCGGCAGTCCCGTAGTATTTGATCAACGCTTCACGAATTTTCTGGGGACTGGTGCACACCAGTTCCAGCTCGCGTTGCAGAAGAAAACTGAGGCTATCGATCGTATCGATGTCGAGTGGATTGCCAACCGCCACCACCAGGCCGGTCTCGCCGAAAGCGACCGGGATGACCTTGAAACGACGTGCGTCTTCGCCCCGGATTTGATTGATGATTTGGGGCGGAATCACCATGGAAGAGATATCGATCCAATCCATGTGCGCTTGCCCTGCGAGCGTGCGCGAGACGTCCACGTCGGAGACAATTCCGTCGTTGATCAATACATCCACTACGCCGGGTTCGCCGTTTAGAAGTGACCGCGCGGCGTCGATTTGCTGGCGTGTGACGACTCCGCCCTCCTCGAGGACTTTGAGCACGTACTCTTCGTTGTGTTGCACCGGAGGAAGGGATGCCTGGGCGCGCAGTCTACTGCAAAACCGTTAAATTTCCAGCGGCAGGAAATCGATATGGAGGCCGCGCGGTCCCTACCAGCAAAATATCATTCCACGGTTACGCTTTTGGCGAGGTTCCGTGGTTTATCGACATCTCGGCCGAGCTCGACGGCGAGATGATACGCGAGAAGCTGAAGCGGGACGACAGCCAGGATGGGCATTACGTACTCTGGCGCTTCCGGTAGCACGATTATTTCGTTGGCAATCCCGTTGAGGTGCTTCGGACCTTTTCCGCTGGTCACCGCAATAACGGGTCCCTTGCGGGCTTTCACTTGCTCGATGTTGTTCAGGTTTTTAGAGAAGACGGAATCATCAGGGGCGACGAACACTGACGGTAAGTCGGGACGGATCAGTGCGATAATTCCATGCTTGAGCTCAGCGCTGGGATGCCCTTCTGCAAAGAGGTACGTGATCTCTTTCATTTTGAGAGCGCCTTCGAGCGCGACGGGGAAGTTGAATTGCCGGCCGAAGAAAAGCATGCCGTTCGCGTCGACATATTTTTTCGCAATTTCCTTAATCTGATCACTCATTTCCAAAACCGCTTCGATCTGGCCGGGCAACGCTTCGAGCGCTTCAATCACGCGGCTCCCATCCGTTGCGGAGAGGTTTCTCATCCGTCCGAACAGCAGTCCGAGGAGCGTTAGAATGGCAAGTTGCGACGTAAACGATTTGGTAGCTGCGACGCCGATTTCCGGCCCGGCGTGCATGTAAACACCCCCGTCACTCTCGCGCGCGATCGTGCTCGCGACGTTGTTACAAATTCCCAGTGTGCGAAAACCTTTGCGCCTGCTTTCACGCAATGCGCCGAGTGTGTCCGCGGTTTCGCCGCTCTGGCTGATGGCGAAAACCAGTGTCTCAGGAGTCATCGGCGTGTTGCGATGGCGAAACTCGCTCGCGTATTCGACTTCTGTTGGAATGCTGGCAAGTCGCTCGATCAAATATTCGCCGACCCTTCCGGCATGAAGAGCCGTGCCACAGCCCATAAGAACAATACGGCCGACGTCGCGAAGCTCGGGAGGCGTCATGTTCAAGCCACCCAGCTTTGCGGTGCATTCGTCCGGGTTGAGACGCCCGCGCATCGCGTCGCGCACCGTGTTTGGTTGCTCAAAGATTTCTTTGAGCATGTAATGGGGATAATCCCCTTTCCCGATGTCTTCGGCCGTAAATTCGACCTTGCTGACTGGATGCTCGGTGCTGTCCCCCGCAAGTGACGTGATCTCGAACTTGTCTCGTCCCGCCGCGACTACATCGAAATCGTTCAAGTAAACTGCGTCACGGGTGTACGCGACAATTGCGCTCACATCGCTGGCCAGGAAATTTTCGCCGTTACCCACGCCAAGCACAAGCGGGCTTCCCCGCCGCGCGCCGATCATGAAATCCGGGATATCGGCATGGACCAAAGTAATGCCATACGTGCCGATCACCTGGCGAAGGGCCGCACGAACGGCTGCCAGCAGTCGCGCTTTTTTTTCCGGAACATCAACCGTGCTGGCGCATGATTCGTCGTAGAGTTTCCCAATCAAATGCGCGAGCACTTCGGTATCGGTTTCGGAACGAAAGTTCGCATCGCCGCTCCGGATGAGCTCATCTTTAAGCGTCTGATAATTTTCAATTACGCCATTGTGGACGAGTGCCAGCTTGCCGCTGGCGTCGAAGTGCGGATGCGCGTTTTGGTCGGTGACTTTGCCGTGTGTGGCCCAGCGTGTGTGACTGACGCCAAGCGAACCGGTGACCGGTTCCTTCCTCATGAGTTGTGCGAGCGCCGCGATCCGACCCGCACATTTGCGCGTTTCCAGACGGCCCCCGTCTACAACAGCGATACCAGCTGAGTCGTAGCCTCGATATTCAAGACGACGCAGCCCATCCAGCAAAATGGGCGCCGCTTGAGCGCGCCCAACGTATCCGACAATCCCACACATGTTTTTTGGAGTGTAGCGGCGGCTGTCTTCAGCCGCAACAAGCAGACACCTCGCGAGTAAACTCTGAAGGGCACGCTAAGGCAGCGCAAAAAAAGTTACCGCAAAATGGCGGTCGCTGAGTTATTGATTGATCACCAATGCAAGACCAGCCGCAGAGCGATTCGCGTCGGAAAAATCCGCGGGCGTTCGGAGCATTGCCGCCAGACACGACCCAGCGAACGCTGGCCATCGTCATGGGCGGAGGCGCGGGCACACGTTTGTTCCCGTTAACGAAGGACCGCGCGAAACCGGCTGTGCCGCTGGGGGGTAAATATCGCATCGTCGATATCCCGATCAGCAATTGTCTGAATTCCGGGCTGCGCTCGATCTATGTGCTGACTCAGTTCAACACGATGTCGTTGCATCGGCATATTCAGGCCAGCTACAAGTTCGACAATTTCTCGCGCAGCTTTGTGGACATTCTCGCCGCTCAACAAACGCCGGCCGGGTCGCAATGGTATCAAGGAACTGCTGACGCTGTACGGCAAAACATGCGCTATTTCCTCGAGCGTCCGTTTGATTACTACCTGGTTCTAAGCGGCGACCAGCTTTATCGAATGGATTTTCGAGAAATTCTTCAGCAGCACATCGAGTTCGGCGCAGACATT